>JAQUAA010000036.1 GCA_028687495.1 Minisyncoccota bacterium
ATAATAACCGTTAATCATGGAAAAGATTATCGACGGGTTGGCAGAAGACCTGAAAAATATTGTTGAAGGTAAATCGCCCAAACCCTTAAGAAAAGAATTCGGCGATATAGCGGATATCCGACTTTTGAGAATGGTTGTTTTCGGTTTGCAGTGGGCTTCAGTCGGTTATCAGTCGGCTTTGAGGTTGGCCGGGATGAAACTCGGAAAGAGGCTGGGGACTAATTGCGAAAAATCAGAACTCTCTTTGATCTTGGAAGAGATTAAAAAGATTTTTGAATATCTGAGAGAAGGAAGAATAGAAATTGAAATAATGCCAAAAATGAGGGGCGCCCAACTGAAAATCTATGAATCGTCTTTGACCGCTGGCGTCCCCAATATTTTACAAAACCTGTGCTTTTTCGAGGAAGGATTCATCGAAGGTTATTTGGATGGAGTTATCTCCAAACAAAGATCAATAGTCATTGCTGGATCAGAGGGGAACATTAATGACGTCAGCGTGGAGGAAAAAAGATGCATTGGCTTGGGAGACGATTTCTGCGGGTTTTTAATTAAATTTTAATTAGAAAAAATATGAAAAAGAAAATTCTACTTATCGAAGACGAAGAGCTTATGGTTACCCTCCTTCAGCGGAAACTCGTTCAGGACGGCTATGAGGTATCGGTTGCCAAAAACGGCGAAGATGGGTTAAGATTAATGAGGGAGATGAAACCGGACCTCGTTCTTTTGGACATTATTATGCCCAAGAAAGGGGGGTTTGAAGTGATGGAAGAAATGCAGAAGGATAAGGATTTGAAAGAGATACCGGTTATCGTTATTTCCAATTCCGGACAGCCGGTGGAAATCGATAAAGCTCAGAAACTGGGAGCCAGTGATTGGTTGATAAAGACTGAGTTCGATCCTCAAGAGGTAGTTGATAAAGTAAAAAAGCAAATAGGTTAGTGGAAAAATTATGAAAACAATCCTAGTTATTGAAGACGATAAGTTTCTCCGGGAATTGATTTCTCAGAAACTCATTAAGGAAGGATACAATATTTCCGAGGCTGTTGACGGGGAAGAGGGAATCAAAAAAATCAAAGAAGAAAAACCGGATTTGGTTCTTCTCGATCTTATTTTACCGGGCATCGATGGTTTTGAAGTTCTGACCAAAATGAAGGAAGATCCGTCTTTGGGCTCGATTCCGGTCATCATCCTTTCCAATCTTGGCCAGAAAGAAGACG
This sequence comes from Minisyncoccota bacterium, assembly GCA_028687495.1. Taxonomy (GTDB): domain Bacteria; phylum Patescibacteriota; class Minisyncoccia; order Minisyncoccales; family RBG-13-42-11; genus JAQUAA01. The sequence goes on from JAQUAA010000036.1 coordinate 1,218, forward strand.
TGGAAAAAGGATTGAAGTTGGGAGCGGCGGACTATCTGATAAAAGCTCATTTCACTCCCGGCGAAATCATAGACAAAATCAAGGCGGTAATGAAATAATATGCCCGAGCTTCCCGAAGTGGAAACAATTCGGCGACAATTATCGCCGAAAATTGTTGGCAAGAAATTGGACGGCAAAAAGATTGCCGGCCTGAGAAGAAGAGCCAAAATTCTGATTATTGATTTTTCCGACGGTTCAAGTTTAATTTTCCATTTAAAACTTACCGGCCAGTTGATTTTTAACGGCCAACCTTCACGATATACTCGGAAGGTTTTTAATTTTGACGACGGTTCAATATTAGTTTTCAACGACGTCCGCAAATTCGGTTGGTGGCGAAAATTAAAAAACACAAAAGTTATAGAAAAAAGATTTGGCCCAGAGGCTCTGGAAATTGATTTCAATGCTTTTAAAGAACTTTTAAGTCGGAGACCTAATGCCAAAATCAAACCACTGTTAATGGACCAAAAGTTCATTGCCGGTATAGGCAATATTTATTCAGATGAAATTTTGTTTGCTGCAAAAATTCATCCCCTGCGCCAGGTTAGAACATTAACCAAAGAGGAAATGAAGAAAATCCACCAAAATATTAAAAAGATTCTGAATGAGGCGATCAAACACCGGGGTTCTTCAGTCGAGTATTATATTGATGCCTGCGGCAAAAAGGGCGATTATAAGCGATACCACGAAGTTTATCAGAAAGAGGGCGAAAAATGCAGCCGTTGCGGTGGCATTATTAAAAGGATAAAAATCGGCGGCAGATCGGCTCATTTTTGCCCGAAGTGCCAGAAGTTGTAATCTATGCTTTATTTTCTCTACGGACAAGATACTTACAGGTCCCGACAGAAATTGAATGAAGTTATCGGACAATACAAAACAATCCACAAAAGCGGGTTGAATTTGCAGTATTTCGAGGGAGAAGATTTGACTTTCGATAAATTCAGCGATGCCATCCAGCAAATTTCAATGTTTGACGAAAAAAAACTGATTGTTGTCGCCAACACTTTTGCCAATCAAGATTTTAAGGAAAAATTTCTTAAAAATTCCAAAAGTTTTATTAAATCAAAAGACATTATTTTGTTTTACGAAGAAAAAGAGGTTTCCGAAAAAGACAAACTCTTCAAGTTTCTTAAAAAGGAAGCGAAGTCTCAGGAATTCCAACCTTTAGCCAGGGAAAAATTGAAAAATTGGATAAAAAAAGAATTAATGAAATTTGGAGCAAAGGGAATAGACGAAGAAGGTTTAAATAAACTTATAGATTATGTCGGCAACGACCTTTGGCAGATTTCCAATGAAATAAAAAAATTAGTCAATTTCAAGGAAAACAAAAAAATTAACGGCGAAGACGTGGAACTTTTGGTTAAACCCAAGATCGAAGCCGATATTTTCCGGACTATCGACGCCATAGCTTCTAAAAATAAAAAACAGGCCATTTTTTTGATTCGTAAACATTTGGATAAAGGCGACTCTCCGCTTTATCTTTTTTCGATGATTAATTTCCAATTCAGAAATCTTTTGGTGATAAAAGATCTGATTGAAAGACAGAGGCCCTATTACGCCATTTTGAAAATTACTAAACTCCATCCCTTCGTGGTTAAAAAAAGCTACGAGCAGGCGGTTAAATTTACTCTTCCGGAATTAAAAAAAATCTACCAGAAGATTTTTCAGGCAGATCTTTCGATCAAGACGGGCCGCATGGAACCGGAAACCGCCCTGGATTTATTCCTTACCGAGCTTTAAGGATTAATTTGGCGATTCTTGATTTCTTGCGGGAAGCGGTGTTCTTTTTGATTAGTTCGGTTTTAGCCGCCTTGTCTAGGGTTTTGTAAACTTGGGGCAAAAGCTTTTTTGCCTCCTCAATCTTTTTCTGGCTGACCAAAACTTTTACCTTTTTTAAGAGGTCTTTTAAGTTTTTTATTTTCGGGATATTCCTAACCCTTCTTCGAGAACTCCTGCGCACCGCTTTTTTCGCTGATTTAGTTATCGGACACATATAGCTTACTTTTATCACCTTTCAATCTTTTTATCAAGTCCCTTATTTCAGCCGCTCTCTCAAAATCCAAAGATTTGGCAGCTGTCTTCATTTCTTTTTCTAGTAATTTGACGTCTTGAATTGGTCCGAATTCCAACTTCGTCATTTCTTTTTTACTGAAAGGCCAATCCCTTATTTCTTTAATAATGGGACGGGGTATAATATTGTGTTTTTTATTGTAATCTTCCTGGATTTTTCTTCTTCTCGAAATTTCCTGAATTGCATTTTTCATCGATTTGGTAATTTTGTCGGCATACAAAATCACGCAGCCGTCGGGGTGGCGGGCCGCCCTTCCCATGGTCTGGATGAGCGTAGTCTGCGACCTTAAGAAACCTTCTTTATCAGCGTCCAGAATAGCGACCAAAGTGACTTCCGGAAGATCCAGCCCTTCTCTTAAAAGATTAATTCCCACCAGAACGTCGTATTTCCCCTCTCTTAAATCTTTGAGAATTTGAGGCCGCTCGAGCGTTTTTACTTCGGAATGCAGCCACTGGGTTTTGATCCCCGATTCGATTAAATAATCGGAAAGGGCCTCGGCCAATCTTTTGGTCAGGGTTACGGCCAGAACCCGCTGCTTTTTTGCAACTCTTTTTTTAATTTCCTCAATCAAATCTTTAACCTGATTTTTGGTGGGCCTTATTTCGATTGAAGGTTCCAACAATCCGGTAGGACGAATTAATTGCTCGACAATATGTTTTTTGCCGGCTTTGCTTTTCTCTTCTTCAGACGGCGTGGCTGAAACGTAAATTACCTGCTTTGTTTTTCTCTCAAATTCTTCGTAAGTTAAGGGTCGGTTATCGATTGCTGAAGGAAGCCGGAAGCCGTATTCGATCAAAGTTTTCTTTCTTATTTTATCCTGAACGGCCATTGCCCTGAGCTGGGGCAGGGTTTGATGGGATTCGTCGATAAAAACCAAAAAATCTTGAGGATAGTAATCAAGCAAGACATAAGGGGACTGGCCCGGCTTTCTGAATTCCAGGTGTCTCGAGTAGTTTTCGATTCCGTGACAGAAACCGACCTCTTTCAACATTTCCAAGTCATAATTTGTTCTTTGCTCCAATCTCTGTTTTTCCAATAGTTTTCCTCTGTTTTCCAGTCTTTTCAATTGCTCTTGCGATTCCAATTTTATATTTTCAATGGCAATATTTAATTTTTCTTGCGGCGTTACCCAGAAGTGGGCAGGGAATAATTGAAATTTTGAATGGAGGATATCGAATTCGGAATCAAGACCGGGTTTGGAAATTAACAGTTTATCAATTTCATCGCCGAGAAACTCTATTCTTAAGATCCCCTGACCGGTAACCAAAAAAATATCGACAATATTACCTCTGACCCGGAAAGTGCCGGGTTTGAAATCAATGTCGTTTCTCTGATATTGGAGATTCGTTAAATGAGCTATAAAATCTTTTCTTTTTATCTTTTTTTTAGCTTTTATTTCTAAAGAAACTTTTTGGTAGTCTTCGGGACTGCCGATATTGTAGATACAAGAAACAGAGGCAACGATGATGACGTCTTTTCTGTTCAACAAATCCTGAACCGCCGCATGCCTCAATCTGTCGATTTCTTCGTTGATTTTGGCGTCTTTTTCGATGTAGGTGTCGGTTTGGGGAATATAGGCCTCCGGCTGATAGTAGTCGTAATAAGACACGAAATAATGAACTCCGTTTTCCGGGAAAAACTCCTTGAATTCCTGATATAATTGCGCAGCCAAGGTTTTATTGTGAGAAATTATTAAAACCGGTTTGCCGATTTTTTCAATTACTTTTGCCATAGTAAAAGTTTTCCCGGAGCCGGTAACTCCCAGAAGAACCTGATAGGGAACCCCGGCTTTCAAATTTCTTGCCAATTTAGCAATCGCTTGAGGTTGATCACCCGTAGGTCTTAAAGCGGATTTTAGCTTAAACATACACTTAAATTTAGCTAAAATTTTCTTTTTTTTCAAGTTAGGTTAGAATTAAAATATATGAATGTTAAAAGTTTATTAAGAAAGATTGTTCCTCCTTTTTTGCTTAATTTTTATCACTTTACCCTTGCCTTATTGGGTGCTGTTTTATATGGATTTCCCTCGAAAAGAATCAAGGTAATCGGGGTTACGGGCACCAACGGCAAAACGACGGTGGTTAATTTTATCACCAAGATTCTGGAAGAAGCCGGTTTTAAAGTTGGCGCACTTTCTTCAATTTATTTTAAGGCAGGGGAAAAAGAGTGGCCCAATAAATTAAAAATGACCATGCCCGGTCGCCTGATTATTCAGCAATATTTGAGGAAAGCAGTTAATGCTGGTTGTCAGTATTTTGTTCTGGAAGTCACTTCAGAGGGAATTAAACAGTACCGCCATAAATTCATTAATTTTAAAGTGGCGGTTTTCACCAATTTGAGTCCGGAACACATTGAGGCGCACGGCGGTTTTGAAAATTATAAAAAAGCAAAAGGAAAACTTTTCCAGGCAGTTAAAAACATTCACGTCATCAATCTTGATGATGAAAACGCCGATTATTTTCTTCGATTTCCGGCCAAGAAAAAATATACCTACGGTTTGGATCGGGGAGATATCAATAATAAAAATGTGCAGTTTAATCTAAAATTGCCGGGCGAATTCAATATTTATAATGCTTTGGCTGCAACTGCTGCTGGGGTGTCTCAGGGAATCAGCTTGGATATTTGCAAAAAAGCCGTGGAAAAAGTGGAAGGGGTGCAGGGCAGGATGGAGCAGGTTGTTTCCGAGCCTTTCAAGGTTTTTGTTGATTACGCTTTTACTCCCAATGCCCTGACAAAGGTGTATCAGACCCTCAAGTCGCAAAAGGGAAAAATGATATGCGTTTTGGGCGCCTGCGGCGGCGGAAGAGACAAATGGAAAAGACCTGTTTTAGGGGAAATTGCGGCAAGATTCTGCGACGAAATCATTATCACTAATGAGGACCCTTACGATGAAAATCCGATGGAAATTATCGAACAGGTGGCCTCGGGCGCGAAAGGAAAGGCGGAAAGAATACTGGACAGGAGAAAGGCGATTGAAAAATCGTTGGAATTAGCCCTGCCGGGAGATACGGTTGTGATTACTGGTAAGGGTTCAGAGCCCTGGATAGTCGAAGCTCATGGCAAAAAAATTCC
>JAQUAA010000003.1 GCA_028687495.1 Minisyncoccota bacterium
AAGGCGGCATAGATCCTGAAAGAGAAAAAGTATTCATTTACCGATTCAGCGTGGAAAAACACCGATAAAAATGATCAACAAGGAAATCGCCAAAATCTTTTACGAAACGGCAGACCTTTTGGAAATAAAAGGCGTGGCTTTCAAACCCCAGGCTTACCGGAAAGCTGCCAAATCCCTGGAAGATTCGGATAAAGACGTTTCCCTGCTTTACAAAGAAAAAAAACTGAAAGGCATAAAAGAAATACCCGGCATCGGCCAAAGCCTCGCCAAGAAGGTTGAGGAATATCTGAAGAAAAAGAAAATCAAATATTTCGAAGAGTTGAAGGAAGAGACGGCCATCCAGCAGATCGTCACCTATTATTTCGAGACCAAGGGAGTGTCCTTGAACGAATTGAAATACAACGCCAGAAAGAAAAAGATAATCTATTCGAGATTCACCAAGCCCGCCAAGCAGCTTCTGGTCTTGTCAGGTTCCATTAAAAAAGCCAAGGAAGCGATTGACAAGGTGGCCGAGTGGGCCAAGTCCCGCGGCCTGGATTACGCTATTGAAACTGTTTTCAAAAAATGGTTAGAATTAGACAGGTTAAAGCCGAAAGAAATCGTTAAAAAACCCTATTATCGGGGAAATCCCATGGTCTGGTCGGAAACCAGAAGGAAGTATTTTGTCATAACGCCCGAAGGCGACTGGCTGGAATTTGCCGGGAAAGAAGACGAAATAGAATGGAGCACAATAAAGTGAAAATCATTTTCATCGGCACTCCGGAATTCGGCGCAATCGTTCTGGAAGAATTAATCAAAGGCGGCTACCCGCCCGTTTTAGTTGTCACCTCGCCGGATAAAAAGGTGGGAAGAAAGCAAGTCGTCACTCCCCCGCCGGTGAAAATCGTGGCGGAAAAAAACAAGATTCCCGTAGAGCAGCCGGAGAAAATAAAAGACATAATAACAAAAATTAAAAACATAAATCCAGACCTGATTATTGTCGCTGCTTTCGGCCAGATTTTCCCGAAAGAAATCTTGGAAATTCCAAAATACGGCTGTCTGAACGTGCATCCTTCATTGCTTCCCAAATACCGCGGTCCCTCCCCCACCCAATTCACGATTCTAAACGGAGAAAAAAAGTCAGGTGTGACAATAATGCTGATTGATGATAAGATTGATCACGGTCCGATAGTCAGCCAGAAAGAAATGGAGATCGAGGAAAAAGAAACCGCCCAGGGCCTCCACGATAAATTAGCCTTATTGGGAGCAAAATTATTATCAGAGATCATTCCCCAGTGGATTAAAAAAGAGATAACAGCAAAAAACCAGGATGAAACCAGGGCAACCTTCACCAAGATATTAAAGAGAGAAGACGGCAAGATAGATTGGCGAAAACCGGCTGAAGTTTTGGAAAGAGAAATCAGGGCATATTTTTCCTGGCCGGGCAATTACGCTTTCTGGGAAGACAGGGGAAAAACAATAAAAATTAAAATCATAAAGTCGAGAGTTCTCAAATCACCCGAAAAAGAACGCTATCCCATCGGTCAGGCGTTGATCGTCCCGCAGAACGAAATCGGCGTTCAATGCGGCAAAGATTTTTTAGTTATTGAAAAGCTGCAGATGGAAGGTAAAAATGAAATGGCTGCCGAGGATTTTTTGAGGGGCCACCCCAATTTTACGGGTTCAATTTTAAAGTAAAAACATGTTAAATTATTTCGATTTAAGAAAAGGCATAAAATTCATGCTGGACGGCCAACCCTACGAGGTTTTGGAATTCCAGCAGATGTATAAGGCGCAGGACATGGTGGTTGCCAAAACCAAGATCAAGAATCTGCTTACCGGCAATACCGTGGAAAAAAACTTTCACCAGGGAGACACTTTCGAAGAGGCGGAAATGGAAAAGCTTGAAGTGAAGTTTCTCTATTCCCATCGGGGAAAGTTCGGTTTTTGCGAAGTCAAGGATCAGTCCAAGCGTTTCGAATTGACCGCAGAACAAATCGGTTATGCGGCAAAATTCCTCAAATCAAACCAGATTGTCAGCGGCGTCAAATTCGAAAACAGGATCATCAACATCGTCCTGCCCGTCAAAGTTAATCTTGAAGTGACCGAAGCGCCCCCCGGCCTCAAAGGAAACAGCGCTCAGGGAGGGACAAAAACCGTCACCCTGGAAACCGGCGCACAGATTAACGTTCCCCTTTTCGTTGAAACCGGAGACATTATCGAAGTGAACACCGAGACCGGCGAATACGTCAGAAGGGTCGAAGAATAATAATTCTCTATAAAAGCAGGAAAGGGCGGATCCACACAGGATGTGTAGAGCCGCCCTTTTTGCTTGGTTCTTTTATCAAGCCTTGGTATAGGAGGGTAGAGTGAGAACGCCGATTTCTTCGGCAGTTCCTTCGGTTGTTGCCGCAGCTTCCAGTACTGGCAGCACCTTGGCGAATTGTTCTATCGTTTCCTTGCATTCCTCGTAGCTCGCAGCGGAAAGATGCTTTTCCAGAAGCGGTAAAGCTTGCTTTTGCCTTTCCGCCAGAGCTTTGAACATCCTTACCGGACTCCTTATAGAAAACGGAGATTCGTCTTGACCGAGTTTATCTTCTTTGAGATACGATAGGACGATGTCGAAGTAGTGAATCCAGGTCCACACCGCAGTGATGATTTCTCTTGCCACCACCTTGCGCATCTGAAGCCGGCGCGTTATTCCAACCTGTTCGGCTGTCATAACGTCAAACATCGAGTGCTGGCCGGATCTGCGGATTCGCAGGAACTTCGCTATGTGGTCCTGCAAGTCGGAGACTTTCCAGTGTTCAAGGTCGTATCGCCTTCGCCACCAGGAAACCTCTTCTTCGTTAAGGCCTTCTTCCTGCAGTTTGGCCAAGGACACGCCGGCGCCGTAAAGAAGTTTGCCGCTTCGGATGTCATCTTTGAGCGATTCGAACAGTCCGCAGAACCGCAGAGCATTGGTGATTCTTTCCTGGCCCCTGCCTATCATCCTGGCGTAGCGCGCCAGCGAAAGATCGGGGTAAGCAACCTGGAGAAGGCTGTAATACCGTTGGTATCCTTCTGCTTCCTCATGCGGCGGCAGAGCCATATGGATGTTTTCCGACAACTGCAGACGCTGCATTTCCTTCGGGCTGATGTTCTCGCGGATCCGGACTTCCACTTCCATTTTTTTAGTATGAAAATGTCTTTGGAAGCATTTGCCCGGTTCCTCTTTGCCGTATTTTTCCCGGCAATCGCTGCAGCCTTCAAGCCAGATGAGTTTGTGAGAACGCAATCGCCGCTCCCCGGCAATAAGCACATACCAGACGTTTTTGCCGTTTTCCACAGAAGCCACGAGGTCATCGAGCTGGTAGTGAGTTTTCCAGATGTAGTTGAGTATTTGGAGATACTGCCTGATGGCAGTTTCCGAAGTATACTTACCAACCAGCAGACGGTTCATCAATCGTTCTTCAGCGATGTTGTCGGCAAGATTACCGATGTCCTCAAAGGTCTTTCTGGCTTGCACCAGAACGTTGATCAGCGATACGGGGAGTTTCGTGTCTCTCCATGGTTTCACGTCATGTTCTTCCAACGGGCCAAGGATTTCAAGCAGATCGTTCAGATCAATAAGTTTCTTTCGGCCATTATTGTTTGCCTTGACCTTAACTTCAGTCTCTATTAAAGGAAGACTAGCTGTCGTAGTCATACTACCTCCTTTCATTACCTATTTTGTTGGGAAGGAACCAGTTTCTGGGAGAGGTCGTTTCTTCCCCATTACTTCTCACTAACTCTTTCAGAGGAAGAGGTCAAGTTATAAAAAAAACAAATTCTGATTCGAACTTGTTTTTTATATTACGAAGAAATGAATTCGCAAAAATTACAAAGTAGTCAAAGACCGGCGAATCTTTTCGAATTGATCTATGAGAGCGGCTCGATTAAACTCTAAAACAGTGCCTTCGGGATAATTTTCAATATTCGTAGAATGAATAAAATAACGAACGGCAACACAGGGATTAGTTCCCGGAATCGCCCAAACATCTTCTTCATAATAGTTACCGGCGGCACCCTGGGTCGTTGATGCAAAAGAATATTCACTGCCATTATCGGTTACGGTTTGAACATTAGCATTACCATCCAGGAAAAGACCCGCATTGCAGTCTTGAGTCGCAGGAATGATTTCCACCGAAACGCCGGTATCGAAACTTGATAAATTGGTGCCGGTGGCAAGGCTTGGTGGAATGGTAAATTTTACTCCGCTGATATCTTTGCCCGGGCCAAGCGCCTGATATTTATAGGAAGTATCTATCAAATAATCGGCTGGATAACGGATTGAAAAACCCACCGTACCGTCTAAATAAACTTCCGGCAATCCTCCGGGATCTTTAGCGAGTATAACGCATCCTATGTAGCTTTTTTCAACGTTATTTTCAAGGACAAGCGCTCCGTTCCCTTTGCCCCAAAAAACGAACGATTCATCGCTGTTGGCATAACGTATTCCGGAAGCGGAAATTGTCTGGGGCAAATCAAAATTCCGTCCGTCGCTCAAAACAATTTTTACGCTTCCCGTAGGAATCGGCATTTCGCCCGGCTCCACGGGCTGAGATTCTCCCTTATAAAAAGCGGCTTCTATCGTTTTATCGCCGTTACAAATATAAGTAACCTGGGCTATGGGAGACGGAGAAAGATTTTCATTTCCTTCATTATTGGCATACCATATTCCCGCGCCCGCAAGAACAATCACTATAAGAATAAATATAAGTTTTTTCATATAATGATTTTAGGATAATTTCTTGTAAAAAATTATTTTGTAGCCGTCAGGATTCTTTATGGCGAATTCCCTATTCCCCCATTCAAAATCTTTTGGCTCACCAGACGGCTGCAATCCTTTATTTATTAATTCTGAATGTTTCTTATCAACATCATCAACAGAGATATAAATAAACACTCCTGCGCCCTTAAATCTGTCAACATCCTGCTTGAAAAATACTTTTGACTGGTCGTAGCAACGCAGTTCAAAATCGCCAAGTTTTGCGACCACCGAGTTATCCGTCTTTTTTACAATTTCAAACCCCAACTTCTCGTAAAAAGAAGCTGTTTTATTTAAATCTGATACATAAAGTAAGATATATTCGAATTTCATGGTTGTGTGCCTCAGTCCAGAACCGAGTCTTTAAGGGGAATTTGGGGCGTTTTCAGCTGTCTCACCGACCCGTCTCTCGGTCATAGCTATTTTAGCACAAAATGGAACAAATAGGACGCGAAAAGGCATTTAGGAAATGATGCCATTATATCTTCTTGCCGATATAGAAAACATATCCGTAATACTGCTTGTATTTTGAATACAATTCCGCCTCATACCTCATTTTCGCAATAAAAGCCTCTACGGTTTTATTTCCGGCATATTTTTCCAAAAGCGCTTTTCCTGCTGTCTCTCGCGGAATAAAATAATTATCCGTCCAGCATTTTTCAGGCAATATAAATGCGGCAACAGGAATATATCCCGATTTTTGCATCATTAAAATATTGTGCCCTATTGTGCTTATTTCAGGAACATTATCAACCCCCCGCTTTTCAATTTCAGCGGGGCGTTCATCGGTAAACCATGACTCATACGTTAGGGCAATATAGCCGTCTTTTTTGAGGAAGTCCCTCCAATAGTTCAAGCCTTTTTCAAAACCAATACTGGCAATGGCACCTTCAGACCATATAAGATCAAATTCTTCTTTTTGAAAGGAAAGATTTTCCATTGAGCCGACAATGCCTTTTACTCTTTCTTGGAGATTTAATTTTTTGGCATTATCGTTAAAAGTATCTATAAAACCAGGAAAAAAATCTACACCAGTAATATCCCCAGTGATATTTTGCGCGAGAACCATTGTTTGCCCGCCAGTTCCACAGCCTAAATCTGCTACCCGTAAATTTTTATTAAGATTATCAAGAAAACTTAATGCCTTAATAGTCATTTCAGGGCTACCGGGCCCCTGCCGTTTCAATCCTGCATGTAATTCACAAATTAAGTTTAAGTCAAAATCGTGGATTGATTTATTTTTGTCAGCCATAATGTTTTTTATTGATAACTTTTTCTACAACAGGCAGCTAAGATTCCTTCTTGGCTGGGCTATGGGACGATGTCGGAACCTTTATAAAGACTCATTCGGGACAAAAAGATAAAACATTCCTCGAAGAATGATTTATTTGGTGAAGAAAAAATAAACTACAGCAGACACAATCAAAGAAGCAATCACCCAAATAACTGGATTATCCATTGAAAATGAAAGCCATTTCTTTGAATCAGTATTCTTGACGTTTTTTATTTGTGCTTCATTTTTGTCACCATGTTGCTCAATTTTATCTCCTTTTATAATTTCAATTTTATTAATAAAAGGAGATAATGATACTTTATTGCCCTTTATGGAACTATTTTTTAATCCGTCTGCTTCTAATAATCCAACCCTAGGACCTGTAATGTTATCCTCTAATACCGAATTTTCCATTATTCCATTTACTTTTACTGCAACAAATTTTGATTTGCCTTCATCAACGTTTTTTCCTAAATTGATTACCATATTATTCTTTAAAATATTTTCAATTTCAATTGAAGATATGCCCTCTTCTTTATTAAGAGAAATAAACTTCTCATCTAAATTTATGGTCATTGTTATCTTTCTTGTAAGGTCATTACTAAATTGATCAAAAGAAACCTTTCTTACAACATCTGTTTTTTGTCTCCATGCCCAAATAAAACTACCGTGATCATTTATATCACGTCCTAAATGTGTCAGTTGATGTTGACTAAAAGATTCGGGGTGGTCTGGATTAAAACGGATCTGATGCAAGCCGTAATTATCAACAAGATCGAATCCAAAAGCATGAAATCCGATAAAATCAAATTCGTTAAAAAATTTCTTAAACATATGATGGCTGAGGCTATGGGACTATATTAGAACCTACTTATTAATTCTTTTTAAGTAATGTTTTCTTTTCTCCTTCTTTTTTGAAACTTCTCAGTACAGTTCTGAATGGTTTATGGCTATCATCACCAAGACCAAAATTATTATACCCCCATTGCACTATTAATCTTTTATAATTTCGACGTATTTTTTCCCAAGTGTATTCCCGAAGATCTCTAGGAATTCTATATTTTTTCTTACATGGCATGCAATACCAAGTGTTGTTTTTGCGTTCCAACTCGTAATCACATTCTGGGCAATAAGGTCTGGGAAATGGCCATACCCAAACTTCATCTATCGATAATACTCTTTCCGATGGGTTAACATTTGTTCCAACAATAATTTTCCAAATAACTCCTGCGAATTCTCGTTCTTCTACTACCCTATCGTGAGATGCATGATATTTAGGTTGTTCCTGGACGCGCCCTTGCTTATTAATTCTTTTTTTAATTATTTCCTTTCTGACTAGCAAAATAACTATAAACAGTAATAATATCAACCAACCACTCCATTGCCACATGATAAAAGATGGAATCAAATATGTTATTATTTTAATTTTAGTAAAAAATTCTAATATAATTGAGCTTGAAATTAAACCCACAATAAGTGTGTTTAACAAATTATCTAAAATTTTATTCCAAATTAACGAAAAAAAATTCTTCATAATTTACCTTTTTACAAATTAGCTGCGGGACTAGGATTCGAACCTAGATAGTCACCTCCAAAGGGTGATGTCCTACCATTAGACGATCCCGCAATGTTATTCTTTCGGTCCGACCGCTTCAATTATGGCTAATTCCAGAGGCAGCTGCGGTATCGAAGAATATTTCATTTTGTTTTCCGCTTCCAGAAAAAGATTCAGAATCTGACGAATCTCTTCTTCTTTCAGCGCTTCCGTCTGGTTCTGGAGTTTCTGAAATTCCTCTTTGGTCAATCCGGCAACAATGGGATTGGCCACTTCCGTACCGCCGATTTTCAAAATCAAAGCTTGTCTTAAATAATTGATGAGGGCTTTGGTGAATTCCTGCAAATCAGCGCCCTTTTCACTGATTTCAGACAGAAAATTAATGGCTTGGGCAACTTTTTTTTGAATAAGAAAATCGCAGAATTGGCTGATTAAATTTATTTCAACCAATCCCAATAAATCCTTTACTTCTTCAGCTTTGATCTCCTCCTTTTTCTGAGATATGTCTTCAAAAGTCAGAATCTGTCCCAATAAACCCTCAGCGTCTCTGACAGATCCCTCGGCGTTTAAAGCTATCAGTTCCAGGGCCGGTTTTTCAATCTTAACCCCCTCTTTTCCCGCCACGAATTCTAATCTTTTGATAATTTCTTGTAAAGTCAGCTTTCTGAAGTCGAATCTCTGGCACCTGGAAATTATCGTCGGAATCATTTTATAGACTTCGGTGGTGGCCAGGATGAAAATGGCGTGGGATGGCGGTTCTTCCAGAGTTTTCAAGAGCGCATTGGCTGCTTCTTTGGTCAGCTGGTGGGATTCGTCGATGATGAATACCTTATATTTCGATTTGGTCGGCGCGAACTGAATGCCGTCTTTAAGTTCCCTGATTTCATCTATCCCCCTGTGGGAAGCAGCATCGATTTCAATCAGGTCAATGGCCCGATTTTCAGTTATTTCCAAACAGGAAGAACATTTATTACAGGGTTCAGTTGTCCCCTCTTTTCGGTTCTGGCAATTTAGGGCTTTAGCCAATAATCTGGCAATGGTCGTTTTTCCGGAACCCCGGGGGCCGGAAAACAAATAAGCGTGGGAAATGATTCCCGACGATAAGGCATTGGTTAGGGTTTTAACAACGTGTTCCTGGCCGATTACCTCGCCAAAGGTTTGAGGTCTGTATTTTCTGTACAATACCAAATTATTCATGAACTATTTCTTGAAGACGATGAATTTGTAGCCGATGAAATTCCAGGCGGTGACCGCAAAAGCGGCAATTATTCCTCCGACGTTCGCCCAAAGCTTGTCGTCCAGGCCGAACTGGGGACCGATGGAATTCACTATAAAAGAAGCAACGCCGACGTTAAGCCCGAGGCCTATCAGGGTGACGATGAAGAACTGGCCGAATTCCTTGTGCATTCCTTCTTTTTCCATTTTTTCAAAAGCCCAGAATTTGTCCCCGAAATACTTGGCCGTAGTGGCGACGATGAAGGAAATTCCCTTGAAGACCGAGTACCAGAGCCCGGTACTGGTTCCCGAAACCAGCATCAGGAAATTCAGCACTCCCAAGTCGGTAATTGTCGCCAGAACGCCGATCAATAAATACTTTGCCAACTGGAAAATCCACAAAAACCTCTTGCTCATCAGCCAGGTCACCCAGGTGCCGGCCAGGGCCAGAACGGGGAAAGAAACCGCCAGAATCAGCTTAAAACTTTCCATTCTTAAAACGGCGACGTCTTTCAGCAGATAGTAAAAAAACCAAGCCGTAATTTCACCCGTGACCAAAGCTAAAATGATATCAACTTTTTTCATATTGGATTATTTTATCATAAAATTTTCTTAAAATCAAAGACTAAGATTAATATTAGAAATCCTTTTTTCTTTGACAAAATGAAGCAATTTTAGTATTTTGAAGACAGTTGCTGCTCGGTTAGCGCCTAACAAAGCCGTACCTTCTATCCAAGGAGGGGCTTGGCCCGACTGTCAGAATTCTGACGGCCGAAAAAGGTTTGAATCTGGCCTCGCGACGCCGCTTCAGATCTCAAGTTACCAGGAGCAGCACCAAAGGGGGCTATCTGATGGAGGCTAAAGATAGCCCCGCTCTTTTAAAATATCGCAAGAAAGGAGGTAAGAGGAAGAAATGGATGCAAGACAACTGAGCTTCTGGGAAGACGACGGCATAATGTTCTTAGACGAAGACTTTAGTTCTGACGACGAACCGGAAGAATTCGGTTTTTTCACCGATGTTCCCCAAAGCGTTTTAGACGCTTATGTACCGGAAGACTATCCGCCGACTGAAGAGTTGGAAGAATTTTCCGAAGAAAAAGCGTTTGGGATAATAAAATCCATGACTGTTGAAGAAATGGATGTTCTCTTGGGAGAAATCCATGAAAAGAAACAGCAGGAAAAGAGGGAGTTATCGTATCAAAAAGAAATTCCCTCCCTGATTCATCTTGCCAAAGAACTGAAACTCACCAGAAAAGAAGAGATGCTTGTTGAGGCCCTAAGATTGGCTCGCAACGGCAACGGTTACCGCACTATAACTGTGCCCAAGAAAAACGGCGAAGGAAGAGAAATCAATATCCCTGCCGACATCCTGAAAAGAGTGCAGAGAAGGATTAACAAACACCTTCTGAGCTACTTTCAGCATTCTCAAAACATTTTCGGTTTCTCCGGCGGAAGTATCGTAGAAGCAATAACTCCCCACTTGAAGGCAAAGAGCATTCTCTGTGTGGATGTTATGGATGCATTCCCAAGCGTCAAGTTCGATGACGTATTTGACTACCTGATTGAAGGGAGAACGGTTGTTATCAGCGGTTATTACAGAGACAGACATCGCTACGGTAAAGTTCATGATTACGGTTATTTCTCATGGTACGTAGCGCGGATCATCGCTGATCTCACCACCTTCAAGGGTAGACTGCCGCAGGGCGCACCGACCAGTCCGAGGATGTTCGACTTGATGTGCAGAAACATGGATAAGGCATTGACCAAGTTAGCAGCCAGTACCGGAGGAACATACACCCGCTACGCTGACAACATCTTTTTCTCGATGGATGAGGAAGAATTCCCCAGACCGATACGACAGGCCATATTGAAGATCATCGAAAACCGAGAGTTTTCTTCGTATCCCAAACATAAACACCGTCATCCCGGTCCTTATTTCGACTGGCACAAACTTAAAGTCAGGAGAGTGAATGATGGTAATACCGTAAGACTGTTGGGATTGAATATAATCGAGGGAAAAATACACAACACCCGCGATTTTAAGAGACGTCTACGGCTTTCCATACATCATCTCAACTGGCTTTCAAGACGCGGCTTGGAAGGAACGGAACAATTCAAAACTGCATGGCTGAAGCTTCAAGGACAAATGGCTTTTGCCAGAACAGACACTCTTCCTCCTAAATTAGTTGAAGCTTATTCAGAGCTTCAAAAAAGATTAACCTGAAGGCCTCGGATCTCAAAAAGAACCGAGGCCATACTTGTTTTATTTGACAAATATTTCTATTTCTGATAATTTGTCTTTATTATGGAAAATCAAACCCAATCCAAATTAACTGTTTGTTGCGATTGCTGTGCCTCTTTTAAGGAAGGGGTTGGTTTGATTTAATTAAAAATACCACCCTTATTAGACAAACCTGCCTCTTCCTCTAGAAGAGGTTTTTTGTTCTTTTAAAATAAAAAAGAAAGGAGGTGAAATGAAATGAAGAAGGAAAGAAAAGCAAAGAAAGTAATCAGAAAGCAAGTCAAGCGTTCAACTAAACCAACTAGAAAAAATAACGCTCTTTCTTATGGCCAGGTTCCTTCTGGTCAACACGCAACGACTTGCTGACACCCGAGACGGACGGCGTTTCAAAAACGCCGTCCCGGAATAATTAAAAGCGGGAGATGAGAAATGATGCAAAATATGATACAATATCCCAATATGCTCAAAGTCCACAATACCCTATCAGGAAAAAAGGAAGAATTCCAACCGAGGCAAGACAAAAAAGTAAATCTTTTTGTCTGCGGACCGACGGTGTACGATTACTCGCATCTCGGCCACGCCAGGACCTACATTATCTTTGACGTGATCGTAAAATACCTTAAACAGAAAGGATACGATGTTTTTTATCTTCAGAACATCACCGATATTGACGACAAAATAATAAACCGCGCCAAGGAAAGAAAGACGACTCCGGAGAAATTAGCCCGAGATTTCGAGAAGGAATACCTGAAAGACATGAAAGGGCTGAAAGTGGACAGCGTTTCAAAATACGCCAGAGCCACCGAGCACATCAAAGAAATCATCAGCCAAGTAGAACGCCTGCTTAAAAAAGGTTTTGCCTATCAGATCGAGGACGGAATATACTACGACATTGCCAAGTTCAAGGAATACGGCAAATTATCGAAAAGAACCGCTCTCCAGGCGGAAGACGCGGTCTCGAGGATAGACGAAAGCAAAGGAAAAAGAAACAGAGGAGATTTCTGTTTGTGGAAGCTGTCGAAAGAAGGAGAACCTAGCTGGCCGAGTCCCTGGGGCAAAGGCAGGCCGGGCTGGCATATCGAAGACACGGCCATCACCGAGAAGTATTTCGGTTCCCAGTACGACATTCACGGCGGTGCCAGAGACCTGATTTTCCCCCATCATGAGGCAGAAATAGCCCAGATGAAAGCAATTTCCGGAAAAACCCCTTTGGTAAAATACTGGCTTCATTCGGGATTCTTAACGGTCAAAGGCCAGAAAATGGCAAAATCCCTGGGTAACTTCATAACCATCAGGGATTTCCTGAAAGAAAACTCAACCAGGGTTCTGAGACTGCTCGTGGCTAAAAACCATTACCGCTCCCCGCTCGACTACAACGATAATCTTGTTTTGCAGACGGAAAGAGAACTGGAAAGGGTAGATGAATTCGTGGATAAACTTTCCCGCATTAAATCCGTTAAAGCCGGTTCTCAACAGATTCTGAAGGGAGCAGAAGAAGAATTCGAAAAAGCAATGGAGGATGATTTCAACACTCCAAGAGCCGTGGCTGCCATCTTCGAACTGATCAGTGCGGGCAATTCCTTGATTGACGGAAACAAGATTTCCGGGAGCGACGCAAAGGCAATACTGGCATTCCTGAAAGAAATTGATAAGGTATTCAATTTCATTTTCTGGAAAAAAGAAAAACAAGAAATTCCCGAAGAGGTCATAAAGCTGGTGAAAGAAAGAGAAAAATGCAGGAAGGAGGGACTTTGGCAGAAAGCTGATGAGATAAGAAAAGAAATCAAGGAACTGGGTTACTGGGTGGAAGACACAAAGGACGGTTCAAAGATAAAGAAAATCTAACTCAAAGGGCGCCATCGCGAAGTTTTGCGACAGCGCCCTTTTTGGTTCGGTTAAGGTACTATATTGGAGCGATTTTCTTGGCGTAATCGGCCAGCCATTCGAAGGAACCGTAGAGTTCCGCTATCTTCCGTCTTTCCCTCTCTTTCTCGACCAGCGGCTTGAGACGTTCCCAGTGCTTCACGAAGAATTCATTGGGTAGCCAGGTCTGAAAGATGATGCTCTCATCGAGAATACCGTTCTTGATACCCTCGCCGAGGCGGTTGAAGACGTAGGCGTATTCCAGGAACTTCTGGGTTTTGGCGGGATCGTCGCCTATGTAAGACATGATGTCTTTGTCACCCAGTTTCCTCATTTCCTCCCGGGCGCCGATCAGGGACAAGCGGTCGAACTGGTTTGACGCAAAGGTCAGACTCTGCAGTTTCCAGTTGGTTTTTGCCTTCCTGGCGCCGATGACCTGGCCGCTAAGAACCGCGGCAAAACCGACAATAAGGACAATCAACAGTGCTACTTCCATTTTTATTCTCCTTTCCAGCGGCCCATGGCTCTGAGCTTCTGTTCGGCATCTTGGGCGACGGCTTCCAGAATGAGGCGTCTGATTGTTTTGATCACCTCACAGGTCTTCTGCCCGATTCCCCGGTGCGTCATTCTGAGATCTTTGTCGTTTTCGGTAAGCAACACGGTCAGACCCTGGATTCCTCCCACCCTCGGATAGAAGGAACCGCTGTCGTACTGGCAGCGTCTCAGCGCTTCGGGTACTGCGGACATCAAAAGATCAACTCCGTTTGAAATGCCTTTTGTCTCGCTCACTTTCGATCACCTCCTTTTTAGTGTTTTTACTTTACATCTTTTTTCTTAATTTGTCAATCTTCTTCCTCCTGCACAATTCATAAAAAGCCAAAACCTGGTCAGCCACTTTGGACCAGGAATATTTTCGGGCTTCTTCCAGCCCCCACTCCCCCATTTCTTTTCTCAATTTTTCGTTTTTTACCAAGAGTTCCAATTTCTGAGCCAGGGTTTTGAAATCACGGGGTTTTACCAAAAATCTTTTTCCTTTCCCCTTTTCCAGAACGATTTTATAGCCGCTGTTGGCGAAAGCGACCACCGGCGTTCCCGAAGCCATGGCCTCCACCAGGACGATGCCGAAACTCTCTCCGAAAATAGCGGGAGAGCAGTAGATATCAGCCGTTCTGTAATAAGAAGGAACATCTTTTTCCCCTGCCCTGCCCTCAAAAACAACGTTATCCAGTTTGTTCTTCTTGACCCAATTCCGGCAATCTTCCTCCAGGGGTCCTTCCCCTACCACGATTAATCTCAAATTTGAGTATTTTTTGCTTAAAATTTTGAAAGCTTTCAATAAATACATCAATCCCTTTCTTTCTTCTATCCTTCCCAGAAACAAGATGTTGATTTTGTCGTCGATGAATTTCTTAATCGCTGGAACCTTCGGATTGAATTCGTTCAGATCTATGCCGTTGGGAATCACCGTTTTCAGTCCCTTGAAAGCTTTGAAAAATTTCAAATTTAAGGGATTGACGCCGATGATGCCGTCCATTTTCCAGTTGGCAATTTTATTGGCGAAATCCTTGATGGCGGGAAGCTTTTTAATGAGGCCGCTTTTTTCCAGGTTGGCGTGAAAAGTCAGGATATTCAGAGCGTCCGATCTTTCCAAAATCTGTATTGTCGAGGGAAAACCGAAATTATGGAAATGAAGCACGTCAAACTTCTCCTTTTTCAAAAAATCATCCAGAGAGAAAAGATTGAAATAAATGCAGAAATCCGCTTGGGTGCCTATGGCCGAAACGGGAAAAGACGTTCCCAGAAGGGCCACGTCTTTGCCGTAATTTTCAGATTGTTCCCTGCGGGGAGCTATGATTTTTGACCGTATTCCCCTTCTTTTGAATTCTTGGTGCAATCCTAAAACATGGCGTTTGACTCCGCCAGGCTGCAAAAAAGAATGAAAAGAGACTAAACCTACCTTCATTTGAGTTTTAATTAATTTTATGTTAATTTGGGTTATATGGCAAACGAGAATTTAGACAAAATCCCTCCTCGTTCAATAGAAAGTGAGAAAGCTCTCCTGGGCTGCTTGATGCTTGATCCAAATTCCATCAATAAAATAATAGACTACGTCCAGCAGGATGATTTTTATCATAAGAACCATCAGGAAATCTACCGGGCCTGTCAGGATATTTATGAAAAAGGAGAGCCGATTGATCTTTTAAGCGTGGCCAACTGGCTTAAAGAAAACAACAAACTGGAAGAAATCGGCGGAAACAGTTATCTGACAGAACTGATAAATTGCGTTCCCACGGCCGCTCACATCATGAATTATGCCGACAGCGTGCGCGGCAAGAAAACCCTGAGAGATTTAATTTCTTCCGGAACAGAGGTGGCTGATCTCGGCTACCTTGAGAACAGAAAGCCGGAGGAACTGTTGGACGAAGCCGAGAGTAAAATATTCAGCATTTCCCAGAAAGGACTCAGGCATAATTTTATTTTGATCAAGGACGAACTGGGACAGGCTTTCGAGAGAATCGATAAATTGTCCAAGGAAAAAGGCGGCATCAGGGGTCTGAGAACGGGATTTTCCGATTTGGACAATATTCTTTCCGGTCTTCAGAAATCAGACTTGGTGATTCTGGCTTCCAGGCCTTCCATGGGAAAAACTTCCCTGGCGATAAACATAGCCAGTTATGCTGCCATTAACGAAAAAATTCCCGTAGGCATATTCAGCCTGGAAATGTCGAAAGACCAGCTGGTTGACAGATTGATCGCCGATCAGGCTGGAATTGACCTTTGGAAACTGAGAACAGGCAGGCTTACCAGCGACGGCGAAGACAATGATTTTTCCCGCATCCAGCACGCTTTGGGAGTATTGTCTGAAGCGCCGATTTACATTAACGACATTTCCCTGGCCAACGTCATGCACATGAGAGCCATGTCCCGAAGACTGCAGGCTAAAGTCGGTTTAGGCCTGATCGTCGTTGATTATCTGCAGTTGATAGAACCGCAAAGCAACAGCATAAACATGGTTCAGCAGATGACGGAAATTTCCAGGGCCTTGAAATCCTTAGCCCGGGAATTAAATGTGCCGGTTCTCGCCCTTTCCCAGCTATCAAGAGCGGTTGAACAGAGAACTCCCCAAATTCCCAGACTCTCCGATTTGAGGGAAACCGGAGCCATTGAGCAGGATGCCGACGTGGTTTTGTTCATATACCGCGAAGACAGATACCGGCCGGATACGGACAGAAAAAACATCGCCGATATCATCATCGCCAAACACCGCAACGGACCGGTGGGCAAGGTGGAGCTTTATTTTGACGAAAGTCGGGTTGCTTTCCGAAATCTGGAAAAAAGTTATTTTGAGGAATAATTATGTATTCACCCCAGATCAGAAAATTGATAGATTTGTTTTCCAAATTTCCCACAGTCGGGCCAAGGACAGCTGCCCGATTCGTTTTTTATTTATTGAGATTGCCGAAAGAAGAGATCCAGGAACTGACATCTGCCATTTCAGACCTGAAAGAAAAAGTGAAGCTCTGTGAGTTTTGTTTCAAGTCGTTTGAGGGTGAAGGAGAACTTTGCGAAATCTGCAGAGATCCCCGCCGGGACAAATCCCTGATCTGCGCAATTGAAAAAGAAATCGACCTGATTCCCGTTGAGAGAACGAAGAAATACCAGGGTCTCTATTTCGTCCTGGTCGGGACGATTTCCACTTTGAAAAGAGAAGACATTAAAAAAATAAGGGCAGAGGAGCTTTTGGAAAGGGCCAATAAGCCTGAAGTCAAAGAAATCATCCTGGCTCTCAATCCGACGACCGAAGGAGAAGCGACGGTTCTCTACTTGGAAAGATTATTGAAACCCTTAAACAAAAAAATCACCCGTTTGGGACGGGGTTTACCGGTGGGAGCCGAGTTAGAGTACGCCGACGAAGAAACTTTATCTTCGGCTTTGGAAGGAAGAAAGTAAAACTATTCTCCTGATTCTATTTTTAGGATTTCCACCTGAGTGAAGGGCTGACGATGGCCCTTTTTTACTTTGTAGCGTTTCTTGGCTTTATACTTGAAAGCGATCACTTTCTTGTTTTTTCCCTGCGTCATAATCTTGGCCGTGACTTTGGCGCCTTTGACAAAAGGGGTTCCGATTTCCAGTTTCTTGTTCTTTTCCAAAAGCAAAACCTTGTCGAAAGCCACTTCGTTCCCCTCTTTTTTCTCCAGTTTCTCAATTTTTATTCTTTGACCGGGCGAAACAAGATATTGTTTTCCGCCGGTTTTTATTACGGCTAACATATAGAGTTATTATAATCTATCCCTAAAAAAAATCAATGATTTACTCTTCCATCTCTCCCTGGGGTTTTTTAAGCTCTTTCACCTCTATGGCAGGTTCTCTTTCCGCTATCTTGACTACGTCTTTGTCTATTTTACCGAACTCTCTGTAGGCGGAATTATAGCAATTAACGGTCGTTGACAGATTGTTGCCGAGCTTTCTGAAATATTCGTCGTAATTGGCGATATGTCTGCCCAGCATCTCCACTCTTTTCTTGATTTCTTTAGCTGATTCTTCTATCTGTAGGGCTCTCAATCCCTGGATTATGGTTTGCAGATAAGCGTAAAAAGAGGTAGGCGAAACTATGTGGACGTGTTTTTCTCTGACCGCATAATCGACCAGATCGCGCGTATTCGTCTTTACTGCGCCGATTTTATTCACCAGCAAATCGTAATAAATGGCCTCTGCCGGAATGAACATAAAGGCGAATTCCATGGTTTTTTCCGCTGGTCTTATATATTTTGCCGTTTCATCAATCCTGTTTTTCAAATCTTGTTTAAAGATTTTTTCCAGTTCTTCCCGTTTTTCGGCATTTCTTTCTTCGACGATGCGGTTGTAATTTTCCAGGGAAAACTTGGAATCAATCGGAATAAGCTTGTCCCTGACGAAAATTACGGCGTCAACAGTTTCACCGTCCCTGAATTTATACTGCATCTGATACTGGCTGGGATTGAAAACGTTCTTAAGCAGTTCTTCCAGATAATATTCCCCAAGAATGCCCCGCTGTTTAGGATTTTTTAAAATATCCTCCAGGGATTGAAGCTGGTCGGCGAATCCGATGACCTGTTTGTTGGTTTCGTCGAGTTTGGTCAGTTTCTCGGTTACGTCCTGGATTATTTTTATGCTCTGACCGTACTGGTTCTGGATGTTCCTGTTTGATTCAGCCAGCTTATTGTCTAAAACCTGGTTAAGCTCGTTAAGTCTCTGCATTATCAAAAGATTGTCTTCCTGAGAAGGTTTTTTATTCATTCTCAATAATAAAAAGATTGCTATGGTAATTCCCAGAATGATGATTATTGAGAAGATATCGTTCATGGGTATATAATATCTTTTCTATAAGAATCAGTCAAAACTAAAAGCTCTTTCATTCGTTACCGACTTCTGCTGGGGGATGCTACCGTCGCTGTATCGTGCGAGACCTCTTGTTCTTAAAAGAACATTTGATCATGCCTTAACCAGCATACAACTTCGATAAGTATCGAAGGTTTACCCAGCTGTTTATACCTTGCCTTCTATGTGTCTAAGCACATTAAGGTGGTATGGTCGGTAACGAATGAAAGAGCTTTACAAAATTAATTTTATAAAAATAAAAAATATCTGTCAAGAGTTATTTCGTACAAATTTCAACCAGGACAAAGCTGGCGTAAATCCCCAGTAAAAACAACCCTTCCCTCTTGGTAATAGCCTGTCCCGTCCTCAAAGTGAATAAAAACACCAAAGCAGCGGCTACCAGAAAAATCCGGCCGATGGCTATGGAAGAGAAATCAGTGATGGTGATGGGATGAATCATGGCAACTATTCCCAGAACCAGGGTGGCAGTGATTACCACTCCTCCCATTAAATCCCCCAAAGCCAGCCAATCATGGCCTTTCTTAGCTGCCAGAATTGAGAAAAAGGCCTCGGGCAGGGAGTCTCCCAGGCCGACGATCAAGATACCGATCAAACCGATGGGCAAGGTCAGATAACCGGCGAAAAAGGTTGCCGATCTGACCATGCCGTTGGCGGCCAAGAGAAGAAAAACAACCGAAATCAGGAATTTACCGAAATTCTTAAAGAAAAAACCGAAATTCATGCACTCGGTGATGCCGTCGTAAACCTTGGTGAACCTCTCTTTTTTCGAGAAAAGCCAGACCATGTAACCGAAAAATGCCAGGAAAAGCAGAATGCTGTCCCATCGTGAAAGAACCCGATCGGAAATCAAAACCAGGGGCAGAATGGCAATGCCAATGGTGAAGATGGAACTTCCCTGGACGGTCCGGCTGGAAGCGGACAATCCCTTTCTTGAGATCAAAGCGGCCAAACCTATCACCAGGGAAAGATCGACGATGTTCCCGCCGACGACGTCCCCGAAAGAAAGCTCCGGTATTTTGTTTATGGCGGAGATTATACCAACGAAAAAATTAGGTATGGATACGCCGAAAGCCATCAGAAAGAAAGCGACGACGAACTCTTTCCACCCCAAAAACTTGGCTATTTTAGACAGGGCGTCGACGAGCCAGCGGCTTGAAAAACCGAGTATCAGGCAGGAAACGAGAAAAATTAAAATATTGGACCAGAGCATCTTACTTGAAATCTTTTTTAATGAAATACCACTTGACCATTTCGACCATGATTAAATTTAACAAACCGAATCCCAAGAGAATTCCCCACTCAAAGAGACCGAAGGAAGCGGTTTTCAGCAGGGATTGCAGCGGCCCCCAATAAACGGCGGCTATCAAAAACACGAATCCTAATATTATCGTAACCGTCAAATAGGCATTTGAAAAGGGGTTGTACTGCCAGATGTTTTTCCTCAGATTGCGGCAGGAGAAGATGAAAAAGAAAGAATCGATCGTCAGGCCGACGAACATGACGCTGCGTAGCTTATCCAAAGGATAGTTTTGGTTCCAAAGCCAGAGAAAGATGCCGAAAAGAATGAGGTTGGTGAAAAGGCCGACGAAGAAAATCAGAACGTTCATCTCCTTCGTTAGAATAGACAGATGCGGTGGTTCCGGTTTCCTTTTCATGATGTCTTTCTCTTCCGGCTCGAAAGTCAGGGCAAAGGAAGGAGGCGTGCTTTCGATCATGTTCTTCCACAGTATTTGGCCGGGCAGAACCGGCAGAGGAAGGCGGCAGATGATGGCCAATCCTATCAGCATGACTTCGGTGAAACCGCCGACCAGCAAATAAGTGATTATCTTTCTGACGTTGTCGATGATTCTTCTGCCTTCCTCCACGGCGGTAATGATTATTTCAAAATCGTC
Source organism: Minisyncoccota bacterium (assembly GCA_028687495.1). GTDB lineage: Bacteria > Patescibacteriota > Minisyncoccia > Minisyncoccales > RBG-13-42-11 > JAQUAA01. The sequence continues at coordinate 20,188 of JAQUAA010000003.1, forward strand.
GGTCAGAAGGGTCAGATCGGAAGCGGCTTTGGCGACATCCGTCCCGGAACCCAGGGCCACTCCTATGTCGGCTTTTTTCAGGGCCGGAGCGTCGTTAACGCCGTCTCCGGTCATGGCCACGACCTCGCCCTTTCTTTTCAGGGCAGTAATGATTCTGAGCTTATGCCTCGGTTCCACCCTGGCATAAATCTGAATCCTGTCCAAAATTTTATCCAATTCCCTGTCGGACAAATTGTCCAGTTCTTTTCCTTCCAGAATGTTCTCTTCTTTGATTCTTAAACCCAGCTCTTCGGCCACGCTTTTTGCCGTCAGCCTGTGGTCGCCGGTAACGATGATCGGTCTCATGCCGGCTTGGCGGCAGATTTTGATGGAGGTTTTGGCCGTGGCTCTGATGGGGTCTTTTAGCGTAATGAAACCTAGAAACTTGAGATTGCTGCAGAGGTCCTGCAGGTTTTCCGTTTTCAGTTTGGGATTCTTGAATTTTTTATAGGCCGTGGCGACTATCCTTAATCCCCTGCCCGCCAATTTTTCCAGCTGATTTTCCAAATTCGCTTTTTCTTTAGCGCTCAGTCTTGAAAATCCCAGGATTTTCTCCGGGGCTCCGCAAAGGTAGAGAATTTTTTCACTCTCCTCGCCTTTATATAAAGCAGCGGCGAATTTATTTATCGGATTGAAGGTAATTTCAGATATTTTTTTCTTTTCAAATTCTCTTTTTCCGTCAATCCCGGCTTCTACTCCCGCTTCCAGAATGGCTTTTTCCGTCGGCCTCCCCCGCAACTGCCATTTCTCCTTGGCTTCTTCCGGATTTTCGATGAAAGCCTCGGAAGTCAGAACCGCCGCCTTGAGAATGGAAAATCTGTCGCCGATTACTTCGTCCACTCTCATCTTCCCTTCCGTCAGAGTGGCGGTTTTATCGGTAGCGATTACCGAGGTGCTGCCCAGGGTTTCCGCCGCAACCATTTTTCTGATCAGTCCCTTTTTTTTCAGGATTTCCTGCATGCCGAAGGTGAAAACCAGGGTGACGGCCACGGGCAGCCCTTCGGGAATGGCCGCCACGGCTACCGCCACGGCGGTAAGGAAAATCTCCAAAGGATTCTTTCCCGTAGCCAGGCCGATGATGAAAATGATCAGACAGAGAAAAAGAATGATCAACCCCAGTAATTTGCCGAAATTGGCTATTTTCTTTTGGTACGGCGTCTTTTCTTCCTTCGTTTCCAGCAAGCTCCGGGCTATTTCCCCGATTTTGGTTCTGGGGCCGGTTTCGGTGACGATCATCTTTCCTTTCCCCTCTTCGACAACCGTTCCCATGTAAGCCATGTTGTTTCTGTCGGCCAAGACGGTTTCTTCCGCCAGAGCATCGATTGATTTTTTTGTCGACAGCCACTCGCCGGTCAGGATCATTTCGTTTATTTTCAGATTATGGCTTTCAATGATTCTGCCGTCAGCCGGCACATTGTCCCCCGGATTCAAAATCACGATGTCCCCCGGCACCAGTTCGCCAGCATCAATAATCTTCAGATTTCCCATGCGCAAAACCTCCGCCCCGTATTTGATTATTTTTTTCAGTTCTTTCAGGGTTTTGGCGGATTTGTTTTCCTGGATGAAGCCGATGATGATGTTCAAAAAAACGACGCCGAGAATGATGACGGCATCGGTATATTCTTTCAGGATGAGGGTGACGGCCGCGGCAATCAATAAAATATAAATTAAAGGATTCTGGAGCTGTTGGAAAAGTATTTTAAACCAGGGCAGTCCTTTTTCTTCGGGCAGTTTGTTTCTGCCGAACTCCCTTTGTCTTATGCCAATCTCCTCTTCCGTCCCCAGACCTTTTTTCAGGTCGCTCCTCAGAATATCTACGATTTCTTTTTCCGACAAATTGTGCCACAAAATTTCAGCCATTAGGATATTTTAAAACAAAAAGACTTCGCTTGGAAGCCTTCCGACGATGATGGTGCCGCCTACCAGATTTGAACTGGTGATTTTCGGGATGAGAACCCGACGTCCTAAACCGGGCTAGACGAAGGCGGCGAGGTGGAGAGGTGGTGGTATTTTATTTGATTTCTTTCAGTTTGTCCCTGGTTTGATTAATGAACTCGGTTAATCTGCCCTCTTTCCTTATCAGGATGGCTGCCGCATTGGCTCCCCAGATATCTTCCTTGTCGAATTTCAAGTGATATCCTTCGTCCTCAAGCCGGTTGAGTTTGAGAAGGATTTCGTTTTTCTCGGCTTCAGTGGGAGCTAAGAGACGTTCAGCCGCGACTTTTACCCGGGTTATCAGGTAAAGGTCTTTTCCGGTGAGGGGCTGGTTGTCGCCAAGGACTCTTTCAACCCATTTTTTTATCTTTTGGGCGGGTTCTCTGAGAGCCGGCGCTATTTCGTCCTGGGTAATCGGTCTTAAACCCTTCTTGATTGTCTTGGATTTGGGATATGCGGTCATTTTTCACCTCCTTTCCTCTACCACCACCTCTTAAAATAGAAGTATTTGGAGCTGGTATTAAATCTAACACAAAAATAAGGTTTTGTAAAAAAGAAACGGCCGCCGTATCGCGAATAGAATGCGATAGGCGGCCCTCTATTATAGTATGAGGAGGTAGAACTAATGGAAAGCTCTGGATCTTGTCCGAAGCGGACGGGAATTGATCACTTTGATCTTATTGCCGTGGTTATTCACCTGGTATTTTATGGGATGCCGGCAGTTCCAGCAGATTATTTCCTTGGTCTCCCAAGAATCGCCGTTGTCCCGGCCGATCTTGATTTCGTTTTTCACGCCACACTTGGAATTGGGACAGGTCACCCGCTTGGTACTGTTGCACATTGTCTCTTTGTTTCCTCCTTCTATAATTTATTTTTTCCATATTCAGTTGTCTAGAGAACTGCTTTGGCTGACCCTCATAAAAAAGAGCTGATCTTGAGGATCAGCTGAATTTTTAACTTCCCGGTTGCTTAATTAAAAACTCAACTGATCTTCTGAACAGCTCCTTTGATGGTAAATAGATAGGATTGAGAGGGTAGCGATTTTTGCATGAAAACAATCTTTCTATTATGACGATATTTATCTTAATTTATTACGCTTTCCATGTCAAGACTCATAGTTCTTCAATGCCTGGGAAATTTCAACCAGGTTCAGGCCGAAAATGGTCGAGACAGCCACGGTCGTCAGCACCGAGTATATTTCTTTCTCTTCGGCGCGCTTTTGCAGCCAGATGGGCACGATTTTTCCCTGATAATTCACCTTAAAGTTGGTTCCGCCGTTTTGCTTCAAGTCGGTGGCCTGGAAGTCAGCTCCTTCCTTGAAGCCGAAAGTCACGACCTGGGACGGGTTTTTTTCCTTGAATCTGCGGACATTGCCGTCGTCAAAATTCAGAACCAGATATTTTTTATTGGAAAGATTGATTTTTTCCGCATTATCGAGGAATAAAATTTCCCTTTCCGTTCTGAAAGACGAACCCAAAACCTGGGAAATGCTTTTTTTGATCATTTCCCTTTCGCCGTCGGTCAGGACAAGCACTTTCGGTTTTTTCCAGAAAAAAATGATTTTATAAATTAGATTCGACATAATCTGGTGGAATTTGATAATAATCGATGATATACTTTGCCAAATCGTGGAAAATGGGAACGGCCGAATATTCGGCAGTTTTTGTTTCCGGGTTGTCTAATTTTACCAGAATCAGAAACTTGGGGTCGAAAGCCGGTGCAAAACCCATGAAACTCTGCCAGGTTTTGTCGGAATATCCCCTTTTGTCTATGTTCAGAGCTGCATAGGATATCTGGGCGGTTCCCGTCTTGCCAGCAATGTAATAGCCCGGTACTTTGGCAGACTTGGCGTAGCCGTTTTCAACCACGCTGATCAGCATTGCCGCCAATTGCGAAGCGGTTTTGGAAGAAATTACGGTTTCCTCTTCGATTTTGGGCTCGGTCTCGAGAACATCTTCTCCCTGAACTATTTTTTTGACAATGTAGGGTTTAACCATTTTACCGCCGTTGGCTATCGCCGCATAGGCCCTGATCAGCTGAATCGGCGTCATTTCTATTCCTTGTCCGAAACTGGCGGTGGCAAAATTTATTTCGTAACCTTTCTTCAGCTCGCTGTTTCCAGAATAAATTTCCTGAATGTCGATGCCTGTCGGCTTGAAAAAACCGAATTGATCTATGTATCCCAAGAAAAGGTCGTTATTGCCCAGCTGCTGTTCGGCGAACACGGCTCCCGTATTGATGGATTTTTCCAGAACCTGGGTCATGGTGATGTCGCCGGGATATTTCCTGTTATCGTAATTTGAAATGGGCCATCCTCCTATATTAATAGTGCCCGGATCTCGATAAGTCGTCTGGGGGGTAATGGCACCTTCTTCCAGGGCTGCGGCCATGGTAATCGGCTTGAAGACGGATCCCGGCTCGAAAATCTTTTGAGTAACGGAATCTTGAAAAATATCTGGATCTTTAACTCCCGAATATTGATTGGGATCGAAATTGGGGAAATTGGCCAGGGCCAGAATTTCTCCGGAAGAAGGATCCATAACGATTATTTCTCCTCCTTCTATTTTAAGATTGTCTTTGGCCTCAGCCAGGAGTTTTTCCGCCATGAACTGGATCGGATAATCGACGGTTAAAATAAGATTGCTTCCTTTTTCAGCCCGGCTGCCCTGCAAAATTTCATCGTAATAACCCTCTATGCCGTACTGGCCGGTTTTATTGGCGTCCAGGAATCCGATCAGTTGCGAGCCGAAAGATTCCTGGGGATAATATCTGCCCAGTTCCTTGCCGAGGTAAATCCCCTTCAGATCCAGTTCGTTTATCTTCCGGATTTCCTCTTCAGTCAGTTTCTTTTTAATAAGCTCGTAAAGATTGTCTTTGTTCAGTTTTTCCAAAAGCAGGTTCTTGTCGAGCGAGAGCGCTGCGGCTAATTTTTCCGCCGTTTCTTCTTTAGCTTCCACCTCCCTCGGCGAAGAAAAAGCCAGAGGCCATTCCATGTTAACGGCCAAGGGTTCGCCGTTCTTGAAAAATATCTCACCCCTTTCCATCAGAACTTCGTCGTCCGTATTGTACAACCCCTGGGCCAGAGCCTTGTAAAAATCACCCTTTATAACCTGAATAAAAAAAAGTCGACCGATCAGCGCCACCCCAAAGACAATAAGAATAAACAGAATAAGATTAATCCTCCATCGTTGCATGATTTTTTACTTTGCCAAGGCCGTGCTTTCCAAGACACGGACGTATTCTATCTTGTTCGCTTTCTCAAAATTTTGAACGTAGTTCCCGATGTTGACCAGGGAATTAGCCTTGGAAAAGTTGATTTCCAGCATTTTGTTCTCCTGGTTGAGGTAATTCAGCTTCTTTTCGTAATCGCTGATGAGATACACCTGGGAGGTGTAAGCGTTGAGCTGGAAGACGCAGACGGCGAGGAGCGAAAAGACCACCGAAGAAAGTAAAATCCAAAGGAATTTTAGGCGGAAATTCAACCTGACCGGGCTTATTGAGATGGGTAAATTTGAATAGACAAATGACTTCATCATAAATTTATTGTATTTTTATTGCCGCTCTCAGTTTGGCTGACCTTGAACGGGGGTTAATTCTTATTTCTTCTCGACTGGGCGTAATCGGTTTCTTGTTTAAAGCTTGTAAAATGTTTTCTTTGACCTTTTGTTTGAAGAAATTTTTTACGATTCTGTCTTCTAAAGAGTGAAAAGAAATTACGACTATCCTTCCTTGGCGGTTCACCGTTTCCAGGGTTTGGGGCAGAGCTTTTTCCAGATTGTTAAGTTCGTCGTTCACCGCTATCCTTAAGGCCTGGAAAGTTCTCGTGGCAAAATGAATTTTTTGGTGTAGGTATCCGGAAGGAACGGCTCTTCTTATGACGTTGACTAATTGGTAGGTGCTTTCGATCGCTCTGACGTTCCTCTCCCTGACGATTTCCTGGGCTATCATTTGGCTGAATTTTTCTTCTCCGAATTCTCTTAAGATTCTTTCTATTTCCGGTTCCGACCAGAAGTTCACTATTTTTCTCGCCGTCAGGGGTCCTTTGGGGTCGTATCTCATATCCAGAGGTTCCTGTTTCAGAAAGCTGAATCCCCTGCCCGACGTTTCCAGGTGCCAGCTCGACATGCCGAGGTCGAAGAGGATTCCCGAAACTTTTGTAAACTTTTCCCTTCTGACGATTTCTTTTAAATTGGCGAAATTATCGTTTACTAAGGTCAGCCGTTTTTTAAATTCTTTAGTCGATGTTCCGGATTCGAAATTCTTGATTATTTCCTGGTCGGCATCTATACTCAGTACCTTTCCTTTGGGTTCGTTTTTCTCCAGAATGGCTAAGGTATGCCCTCCTCCTCCCAGGGTGCAATCTATAAAATTCTCATTCGTCTTGGGATCTAAGTATTGGATTGTTTCTTTTTGAAGAACCGGAACGTGGTTCATTTTGTATCTAGACGCCTAATTCTTTTATTCTTTCCGCTATATCCCCTGCCGCCAATTCCGTTTTCTTTTTGTAATTCTGAAATTCTTTTTCATCCCAGATTTCGATGCGGTCAAACAGGCCGACGAAGATAACTCTTTTTTTAAGACTGGCGTAATCTTTCAAATAATCAGGAATCAGGATTCTGCCCAGGTTGTCGAAGCTGACTTCCATCGCTCCTCCCAGCATTAATCTGGCAAAACTTCTGGCATCCGCTTGGGCCAGAGGAAGCTTTGATATTTTCTGGGCGAGCTTTAACCATTCTTTGGCAGGATAAAGAAACAGACATTGGTCCAGGCCTCGCGTGATAATCGCTTTTCTGCCCAAAAGTTGTCTGAATTTGACGGGTACAGCCAATCTTTTCTTTTCGTCTATTGAATATGTATATTCTCCGGTAAACATTGAGTTATGCACAGAAATGGGCAGTTATCTACATACTTATCCACAATTCCCCACTTCGATTACATTATCTCCCACTTCATATCCCAAGTCAACCACTGTCTTCCATTTGAGAACGTGCTTTAAATAAGAACAAAATAAAGGAGTGAGATTGTGTTTTTCCACAAGAAATACACACCCCCAAACAAAAAAGCGCCTCTAAAGCGCTTATTCGTTACTTATCAATATATGTCTATTTAACCACCAAAGTGAAACTTTCGGGTTCTATTTCCACTTTGCTTCCTCTTTTTATCTCGCCGGACAGCAAGGCGGAGGCCAAAATGTTCTCCACTTTATCCTGAATGACCCTTCTCATTTCCCTGGCACCGAAAGTGGGATCATAACCCAGTTCCACCATCTTTTCCTTAAGAGCTTCGGTGACCACAAAATCAACTTCTTTTTCCTGGAGATTTTTCTGCAATTTTTTAAGCATTAAATCGGCAATGTCTAGAAGATTTTCCTTGCTCAGGGGTTTGAAGACTATCACCCCGTCGAACCGGTTGATGAATTCCGGACGGAAAACGCCTTCCTCGAAAAGACGATCCAACAATTGGGTTTTGACCTTGGACCAATCAGCTTCTTCTTTCAAAGCTTTGAGAATTATCTGATAGCCGGCGTTGGAGGTGGCGATGATCATTGAATTCCTGAAATCAACCTTGCGGCCCAAACCGTCGGTCACGTAACCCTCGTCCAGCACCTGCAAAAATAAATTCAAGATGTTGGGATGAGCTTTTTCAATTTCATCCAAAAGAATCAAAGAAAAAGGCGTTTCTCTTACCTTGGTGGTCAAAAGTCCTTCTTCTCCGGCAGAACCCAACAATCTGGCGATATCCGTTATGTTTTGAAACTCCGACATGTCCAGACGAATCATTCTTTCTTCCGACCCGAAGTAAATCTCGGCCAGGGCCTTGGATGTTTCGGTTTTACCGACGCCGGTCGGTCCCAAGAAAAGAAAAGTTCCCATGGGTCCTTTGCGGATGCTGACTTCCGCCCTGGCTCTTCTCAAGGCCGAGGAAACTTCATTTACCGCTTCTTCCTGGTTGATGATTCTTTGATGAATTAACTTTTCCAGATTGATTAAAATCTCCCTTTCTTTTATTTGCATTTCCCCCACCGGAATCTGGGTTTTTTCCGAAACAAGACGGGCGATGTGTTGCGGCATCAGAACTTTGTCTTTCTTCTCTGTTTGGGAAAGCAAAACCATCGCTTCGTCCAGCAAATCCATGGCTTTTTCTGGGAAAGGAATGGCGGCCAGATACCTTGAACAGTAAGTGATGATGTCCCTCAGGGCGGGATAGGAAACGAATTTTTTGTATTTGAATTCCAGTTTCAGGGCCAGATCTTCCAGCAGCATCAGGGTTTCTCTTTCTGAAATTTCCGCCACTTCCACCTTTTCAAAAAGCGACAAAAGAGAGGAATTCTGCTCCAGGCTTTTGTGCAGGCCTTCGAAAGTGG
>JAQUAA010000004.1 GCA_028687495.1 Minisyncoccota bacterium
CAAAACAATGGGCGCAATCCTGAATAACTAAAATATCTTTTTTTATCGATTTTATTTCTTTTAATTTTTCCGTATCCACCGGGTAACCAAAAATATTGCCCGTTATTATTGCTTTTGTTTTTTCATTTATTTTTTTCTTAGCTTCTTCGAGGTTCAAATTAAAATCATTGGGTGCTGTATCGACAAATCTTGGAATATTGCCAGAAAGAACAATAGCATGAGGAACAACCACGCAGGTATAGGCGGGTACTATAATTTCAGATTTTTCGATACCCAAACATTTAAATAGAGCGTAAATGGCGCTTCTGCCATAAGGAAAAGATAGGGCATATTTTGCTTTAAATGTTCTGGCGAATTCTTTTTCGAATTTATCAATCGCATCCTTCTCCAACCTGAAAATCGCTTTTATTTCCCTAAAATCAAAATATGGTTTAAGCCGCGGGATCATATCTTTTAAGATAATCTTTAGCTAAATTTTCCATCGTCTCAAACTTATAATCCTTCGCCATGATGCTTATTATTTTATGGAATAAATCCCATTTTTTATTGAAAGGCGTATGGATGCTCTGCGGAACATAAACTCCTCTTTCCGATTTTGAAGGAATTTGGTCTTTAAATTCCGGTTTCTCGAAATCAATGAAGTCAAAAAGGTGAAATTCAAAAATTATCGGTCTTCGCCAGAATTTCATCAAATTGTAAGAAACATTAAACAGTTTCAAGCCGGTTTTCAATGAAAACGTAGCGAAAAAAGGAAGACGGATAACTGGAGTCACACTAATAGGAAACTCAACCAGTTTCTTCCCGTTTTCACCAGGAAATAAATAAGGCGCAGCCGGAGAAAAAGAATACTTCATTTCCCCCAGAGTTGTCCTGTCTGCTCCGGATCTATTAGCCATGGAAGTAAAATGCAAAAATTTCAAAGCAGGATTGAAATATGATGGAAAAACGGAAGAATCGTATAAATAATTCCTTAGTTTCAGAAGTTCGAAAACCTTATCGTCAATATTCCAGCCGGGAGCCCTGAAGCCAACCGGCTTTTTCTTGGTTTTTTCTAAGATAATCATTTCTCCTTCTCTTATTTCCTCTCCTTTTTCTTTTTCGCCGAGCAATCTAAATCCCTGTATGTGGTTCATCGAGTGATTGGCTACTTCGTGACCATCTTTGATAATTTTCTGAACTATTTCAACATTTTGCGGAAAAAGCAAATCTCTTCCGACAATGAAAAAGGTTGCTTTAATCTTAAATTCAGCCAAAAGCTTCAGAAAATTATCTATTCCTTGCCGAAAATCTGAAAAATCGTAATTCTCTTTTTTGAGCCCCTGACCTTTAAAATGCGTATTCAGAGTATCTATATCAATTGAAATTGCTCCCTTCAGCATGTTTTTATTTAAATTCAAAGATATTTTTAACCGTGATTTCGTTTTCTTTGTTGAATTTGTCCAAATCAACCATTGTCGGCTTTTCTTTTTGTATCAACTGAGACAATTGGAAATACTTAGCCGATCCCATATGAATTGCGGAAAATTTTTTTCCGTATTCCAGCCATTCTAATCTGATGTTTTGTTTTTTAGTCAAAATATCGTTAATTTCAATTTTGTTTTCTTTAAAAACAATTTTTCTTTTTAACCAAACCGGATATTTCTTTTTTTTAGTAATCAGCCGCTTTATCATGATTGCTTTAATTAAATTGCCAAGAAAGACATTATTAAAAAGGGTAAGATTTAACATCCTTAAAATTATGAACTTTAAAGGATTAGTTCCCTCCCCAAGAACTCCTGAAAAATGAGTGGCAATTTCCAGCTTTCCTTCTTTAAAATCTATTTTTGCTTTATCGTTGAAAATCTGGCTGGTAATTATTTTGCCTTTTACGGTTTCTCCTAAAAATCCCGCATCTTCAAAAATCAAACCTTTTTTCTTTTTATCAAATACTTTAACCACTCCACCCTTGGCGGCATTGCAAATTAAATAATATAAAGGCGAACTTTTTACATAAATTTTTGCCTCTTCAAAAAATCTCTCTTTTATTTCCTCAAAAGGCAATTTGAAATCAACAAGCTGATTTTCTTCAGCTTCGGCGAGATATGCCTCTAAATAATTTTCCATTAAGGGAATTAAATTTTCATTATCAAGACCTTCCAAACAAACTGTTTTTTCTTCAGAAATTGCTTTTATTATTTTTCCAGCTATCGAAATTTCTTTCTTTATGATTTCAAAGCCAGCAGGATAAAATATTTCCGTATTCCTCGAACCATATTCCCCTCCCAGAGTACCATCGGGATGGATAAAATAAGATAAGAAGTCAATCGACCGCCTCAACGCCTCTAAAACTTTTTCATCTTTTGTCTCTCCGTAATATTTGGCTAAATAGTAAATACCCAAAGTTTCATAACCAGGATCCGGACCCTCGTATTCTTTAAACCAGCCTTCTTGGGACTGATTCTTAAGAATAAGGTTTATTATTTTCCGGGACTGCTCCTTATATTTTTCATTTTCCAGAAGTTCGCCTGCCCGATATAAAGCCAAGGCTGCACCGGATAAATGATTGGAAATAAAGCCGTGGGTTTCTCCGTGTTTCAATAGGAAATCTGCCGCTTTATCAATTGCATTAAGCATGTTTTTTTCTTCTACTAAAGAAAACTTTTCCTTTAAAATTAGAAAGCTTTCGATGAGAGGATATAAAGTGAAAGCTGTGGCGCCAAAGCTGAATTCTTGGGGAAATGCCTGGTCGAAAGAACCGTTTTTATGCTGAATTTTTGCCCAATACAAAATTCCTGCTTTTATCCACTCTGCCAAATTTTCATTTCTAAGATAGGGATTATTATCGAAATTCAAAGAATAAATCAAACTCAGAGGATAAACCGCTCTTTGTGGGGAAGCGTCTGGAAAATCCTTAAATTTCCAGGCCCAAAAACTTCTGTCGAAACAGCCATAATTTGGGGAAGAAATATCCCGCTCCTGCAAACTCAAAATTCTCGGAATTTGTTTTAGGGATTTTTTAAGATAAATTTCTTTTTCCATAATTTAGATTTTTTTGTCAATAAAATTTCTAAACCAAAGTTCCAAGCAAAGCAATCCCCAAATTTCCCTGCCGAATTTTCTTTCACCCTCCAATAATCTTTTAACTCCTTCAATCTTATAAATTCCTCTTTCTCTGGCTTTTTTACTCAGTAAAACAGCTCTTAAAAATGTTTTAACTTCTTTTTTCCGGTACCACTCGGAAAGAGGCACGGCAAAGCCTATTTTTTCCTTTCTCTCAAGAATCTCCTTTGGTATAAAATCTTTTACAGCCGCCTTGAGAATGTGTTTTGCTTCTCCTCCTTTGAACTTCATTGTGGGAGGAATCTTAGTGCTCAATTCAAGTATCCTATGATCTAATAAGGGAACTCTTGATTCTAAGGATACAGCCATACTTGTTCTGTCTTCCACGTGAAGTAAAGCCGGCAGCAGGGTTTTAATGTCGAAATGGGTCATTCTGTTGAAATAAGAAGGGGTATTGGGGTAATTAAAAAGTTTTTTAAAATCTGTCAAAGAAGAACTATCATCTTGAATTTTTTTAAGAAAACTGTCGGCAAATATTTCTCCCATATTTCCCATTCTTTTTATCAATCTGAAATACCTTTCGTCCATCGAGCCAAAAATACCTTCCTGCCAAAAATACTGTAAGGTAGAAGCATAACCTTTCAGAATTCCTAAATTGGGAACAATAGATTTTAGGGTTACAACGTATTTTCCTTCTTCCTGAAGGCCCAAAATCGCTCCCTTTAACGCTTGTTCAAGATAGGCAATTAAATATCTAGTGTATCCTCCCCAAACTTCATCTCCTCCTTGTCCGCCCAAAACTACTTTGACGTTTTTTGCTGCCAGTTTAGATACAAAATACTGAGGGAAGATACCAGGCCCTCCTGCCGGTTCATCCATAAAATAAATTAATTTGGGCAAAATATTTACAAAATCCGAACTTTTCGGAGAAATCTCAAAATACTGGCTCCTCGTTCTATTTGAAACCAGTTTGGCGTATTTCCTTTCATCGTATTCTTTACCAAAAGGGAAAAAACCAGTAAAAGTTTTGAAAGGAACTTTGAAATTAAAATATCTTGAAGCAAGACAAGTGACAATGCTGGTATCTATTCCGCCGCTAAGATGCGCGCCCAAGGGTACGTCGCTTCTTAATTGAATTTTTACTGACTCTTTTATTAAATTAGATAACTCTTCGATAAATTCTTTTTCTGATTGTTTTGCGTCAATAGAATAATCTAAATCCCAGTATTTTCTAACTCTTAATTCTCCATCTTTCAGAATTAAATAATGCCCTGGCTCAATTTTTTTTATACCTTTAAAAAAAGTTTTTTCTCCCAAACAGAACTGAAAAGCAAGATAATCGTTAATAGCTGAAAAATCTGGCTCGGCTTTTATGCCGTATTTCAAAATGGCTTTGATCTCCGAGGCGAAAATAAATTTCTTTTTGTCAGAATAATAATAAAATGGTTTTATTCCTAATCTGTCCCTAGCAGCAAAAATTTTTCTTTTTCTTTTGTCCCAAATAAGAAAAGCGAACATGCCGTTGAGTTTCTGAAGACAATTCTCCCCTTCTTTCTCATAAAGATGAAGTATTACCTCTGTGTCAGAGTGAGATTTAAATTCGTATCCTTTTTGAACCAGTTCTTTCCTCAATTCAACATGGTTGTATATTTCCCCGTTATAAACAATCCAAACCGTCTTATCTTCGTTCGCCATCGGTTGGTGACCAGCCGAAGAAAGATCGATGATCGATAATCTTTTATGACCCAAACCCATATTTCCATCAATCAAAAAACCTTCGTCATCCGGACCGCGATGCGAAAGAATGTCGGTCATCTTTCTTAGGCGCGATTTATCTATTCCTTCTCTGTGATTCAAATTATAAATACCGCAAATGCCACACATTTTATTTTTTTAACTTTTTAATTTCTTTTTGCCATTCCTTTGCCTGATTTCCCCAAGGATAAATGTTTTTCAAGATAAGCATCAGATATCCCAAAGTAGTGATGCTGGTTACCATCTTGCTTTTGCCGATTTTTTGATCATACCTCAGTTGAAAAGGTATTTCTGCCATTTTAGCACCCAGCATTCTTAATTTGATTATTTTTTCGACCGTGCCCGTAAAACCCATGCCTTTTAAATCGATGAAACTGTTGCCGAAAATCCTTATAGCTTCCTTGATTATCTTTGCTCTATAGGCTCTAAAACCGCAGGAATAATCTTTAACGTTTTTTATTGGAAAGAAAATTTTCATTACCAAGCTGGCTGCTAAACTTATCAAGCTTCTATATTTATTTACCCCAATCATTCCTCCCCCTTTCTGAAAACGCGAGGCAATGACAACATCATAACCTTCATTTATTTTTTTTATCAATTCTGGAATGTATTTTGGCTCATGTGTGCCGTCAGCGTCCATTCTTATAATGATATCGTCTGGTTGGGAAATCTCAGCTGCTCTTTCAAATGCATCTCTGGCTGTTTCTCCTAAGCCACGATTTAATTTATGATTCACTATTTCCAAAAGTATTTCCGCTTTTAATTTTTCCAAGATTTCCAGTGTATTGTCTTTGCTCCCGTCATTAACCACGATAACTTTATAATCTTCTTTACCTTCCGAAACTTCCTTTATTTTTTTTAAAAGGTTTGGTAAAGAAGATGCTTCATTGTAAGCCGGCAATAAAATGTAAATCATTTTTTTATTTTTATATGGAATAATAATACTCTTCCAATTTTTTAGCCACCGCTCTGAAATCATGCTTTTTCACGGCGAATTCTCGACTTTGTTTGCCAATTTTTTCTCGAAGTTCTTTATGCTCTATCAAACCACGGAGAACCTCTTTGATATTATCTGGATTGGCGTTGACTATCGGCAGATCCGGCGGTAAAATTTTCAAGACATCATTTCTCATATAAACAATTACCGGTTTGCCCACTGCCATACATTCTACCGCATTAGAACCGTAACAACCTGCTCTTAATTGATCGACGCAAATATCCGCCTGCATCTGATAATATCTCAAATCTAAGTTCGGCACCTTATCAAAAATCATCAGTTCAATTTTGTAGCCCTCTTTTTGCAGTTCTTCTACCGCCTTTTTTACAAAAGAACTGCCTTTAGCATCACCGGCCCTAATTTCAGCATTACCATAAGCATGATATATTTTTAAATTATCGGTTTTAGGCAGTCTAAATTTTTCAGGAATTTCTTCAAAAGGTAACGGTTTCCATAAATCAGTATTCACAGCGTTATTTAGTAATTTCATATGGGGAAACATTACCAAGAGATCGCCGGATGTTAAATTTAAATCTCCCAATTTTTTAGTAAGAGCAACTACTTTTATCTTAAACTCATCGTTGCAATTTTCCTTACCTTCGCCAAATGACTGTCTCTGGAGAGTGCAAGTATGGCAACAGCTGTACTTGTATTTTTCATCAATTTGTTTTAGGCGAATTTGACAGCCCCACCATTGGAAAACAACTTTTTTTCTCAGTAATTTTAAGATTTTCACATCAAAATATAAAAAATATTTTTTAAGAAAACCTCGTTGGGGAGTAAAAGTTAACCCTGAATGAAAATGAAAAACATCGTAATTAAACAAACTCCAGATGAAAAAACCGATAATTTTGATTGCATTTAACAAGATATCAAAAAAATTGTAATTCTTCGCACGTAAATTTAAATTAAAATCCGGAGTGCCCTGCATCAACCAAGCGGCAGTTTCGGGTACGTAATAAGCAAGATAATCGGCTTTATGACCCATTAATCTCAAGCCTCTGGTTAATAAATATGGTTGATATAAAGCCACGCCGCCAGGCATATGTAAAATTCTTAATTTTTTCTTTATTTCTTTATTTTCCATAATTGATTAATTCGTTTCCTTTATTAAATAAATAATCAATAATTGAGAGACCGGGAATAAATCCTTCAAACATTTGTTTATAAACGGGATGTTTAAAATTTTGATAAATTAATTTTAAACCATTTTCAGCAAATTTAGCGTCTTCTTGATATCCCTCAGCCCCCCCGCCGCACAAATAACTATCCCCCCCTGTGGCCCTTACTATATTGATAAGCAGATCTGTCGCATTCCCAACCACATTAAGTTCTGACCCTTTGATAAATTTAGTTTTGAACTTTAATAATTCTGCTATTTTTTTTATTAGTTTCATGTTTAAATCCGCTAAATTTTCTATTTTTTGTTCTAATATTTCCTTAATGTAAGGATAATATTTATCGAAATAAGGCGCTTTTTTATAATTTGTTTCCATTGCTCCCAGATGGCTGCTAATCCAATCTGTTTTGTAATCAATTTTTGCTTCTTTGATTTTTTGACCAAAAACACCAGCAGTTATCACCGGAATGGTCAACCACTGTTTTCCTTCATTGTTTTTAAGCTGGCATCTGTTTATC
Organism: Minisyncoccota bacterium; assembly: GCA_028687495.1. Taxonomy (GTDB): domain Bacteria; phylum Patescibacteriota; class Minisyncoccia; order Minisyncoccales; family RBG-13-42-11; genus JAQUAA01. Next base: position 7,430 of record JAQUAA010000004.1, read on the forward strand.
CATGTCCCCCTGCTATATTGGACGTTATCCATAAAAACAAAAATATCACTTCTTTGAATCTTGTCGAAATAACCAAGCCAGGGCAGATAGTTGGGTTGATGGATTGCGACAATTTTGTTCATATTTTTAATTCAAAAACATAACTTTCTTTCATGAATTTTCGGCGTATATCCGGCTTTTTTGTCAACGCATATTTTTTTTGTTCGGTTAAACTTAACTTCTTAAATCCTTCTTTCTGATAAAATTTGTTTGATTTTATTCCCTTTAGCGTCTCGGCGACGATTTTATAACAATCGTGGTTTCTTGCTTTTTGTTTCAGAAATCTTATCATTTGATGTCCTATACCCCTGCCAGTGTATTCGGGACTCACGGCAATTCGGTGAATATGAGCACTATCGCTTTTTTGGGATATAATGCCGTAACCGATTAATTTTTTTTTGGAAATAACAAAAAAACTTAATTTAAATTTTAACGGTAAATCAAGTAAAAAATTATCTTTATCCCATTTCTCGAAATCCTTCATTTGATTACGATCTATCCGGATAATTTCCCCATAAAATCTCCTTAGGATTGCTTTTGATAGTGTTTTGATGACGGGCTTTTCCATAAAAAATTATTTTTTCCAAAGCGGACATTGATTTTTTAAAAACCATTTACGTTGGTAAAACTTACTACATTTCTTCAAGTATTCATTCATTCGATAACATTTATGAAAAATATAATCGTCTGAAATTACAGGCAAAGAAGAACTTTTTTTGTTCCATAAAAATGGATGGATAAGAAAGTGCATTTTATCGTATTTTTCTTTTTCTATAATTCGGCAAAGACATCCTTCTTTCCAAACCTGCAAAGAATCGGAAAGATATTTTATATTTTTAGTATATTCATCAGCATAAACATTGATAAAGTTTTCACTCTTTATATTTCCCACCGCTAAACGGCTAACAGATGGATTATGGAAAGAAACAATATTAATATCTCTGCCCAGAATATTCTTAAATAATGACAAATCTTCATTTATCATTCTTTTTGGATTCTTTATTTTGCTTTTATTATTAATTAAATCGAAGTCAAAATGCAATCCAATCTGGTGCCCCAATTTGTTAATTTCTTTAATATCTCTTAAAACTTTGTTTTCGAGAACATTATAAAAAATATCATGGAGAAGATATAAATAAGTAGCCTTGATGCCGTATTTGTTTTCTATTCTGGCTAATTTTATTGCGTTATCCGGAGAAATATCAATGTCGTGACGCAGATAAATTATCTTTTTATATTTTTTTGAATTTTCCCGGAATGATAAAAAACGATATCCTTTTTTCAAAGCCAATTTCAAAATTTCTTCATAATGCCGAAAACTAAAATCGCAAATTACTTTATTGTTTTCTTGCATATTATCGAACTAGAAAAATAATTTAATTTTACTTTTTCTTTTTTGATAACAACTTTACCGATTACTTTTGCCGGAATTCCAGCAACAATTGAAAATGGCGGTACATCTTTACTAACAAAACTAGAGGCGGCAACTATGCTGTGACTTCCGATGGAAACACCGCGCAGAATGACAGACTGAGGGCCAATAAAGCAACAATCGCCTATTTTTGTTTTTCTATATTCGTATTTTACTTTACCGCCGCTGACTGCCCACTTTACTGTATCGTGGCTATAAATCTGAACTCCACAAGAGATGCTACAGTTATCGCCAATCCTCAAGCCACCCGAGCCATCGAGAATAGTAAAGGGACCTATCCAAGTATTTTTTCCGACCTTTACATCACCATAAACATAACTTAACTGATAAATGCTTGTCTTTTTCCCGAATTTAAGATATTTTGCTCTTTCCCAGCGGTCAAAAAGCTCTTCTTCCAGCGGCAAAGAACGCTTCCATTTTTTCGTCACCTCCTTTCTCAAAATGCCGTGTAATTCTTTTATTTTCTTTTCTAATTCATTTTTAAACATTTTCATATATTTATATTTTTATTAATAAAAATTCTGTTCCACCATTCAAAACAGAGCAATGACCAGATGAAAAGTCGGCGGTTTTGTTTTCCTGAAATATGTTCCTCAATCAACGTTTTAACCGTCTTATAATCAAAATAATTGAAAATATTTGCCTTTTTATTTAAAAGTAAATCTTTTATATAATCAATGCTTTCTCCTTTAAACCAACTGGCATCAGGGCCTGAAAATCCCTGTTTTTCCTGATTGGCTATCTTATCCGGGACATATTTGCTTAAAACTTTGCGTAAAATCATTTTGCCGTCTTGAGTTTTATTGTAATATTTGTTTAATTCATCCTCGTCTGCCTCAAGCACTTTATCTATATTGTTTAATTTCATTCTCACAGGTACTTTCATCGCAAAATCCACTAAATCATTGTCTAAAAATGGCACCCTCACTTCCAAACTGTGCGCCATACTAAGTTTGTCTTCAACCAGTAATAAGCCGTGTAAAAATGTTTTTGCCTCAAAGTACAAAGACCGACTGATGTATTCATCTGCTGTCTGGGGCAGTGATTGCTTGCTATTAAATACATTTTTGAATATATCCTGTGTCCAGACATTTTTTACCTCATTTCTTATAGGAGAAAACAATTCTTTCAAAGTTTGATTGGGCACAAGCCGCTGCCAGTATTTATAATAATTTTCGATATAATCGTTAAAGCTCTTACTCCGCATTGCCCTGTAATATCTCCAGGGATAACCGCCAAAAAGTTCATCCCCCCCGCCTCCAGACAAACAAACTTTTACAAATTTAGAGACAAGTTTTGAAGCGTAAAAATTAGGATAACTTTGCCCCACCCTCAAATCTTCCAAATGCCAAACTAAATCCGGCAAACACCTTTTCAAATCTCCGGACTTTAAAACCATCTCATAATGTTCTGTCTGATAAAGATGGGATAAACTCTCCGCTTTTTTTCTCTCATCAAAAGACAATTCAATGCCAGAGGCGGAAGTCAGATCAAAACCAACGCAGAATGTCTTAAGATTCGGGAAAAACTGGGAGGTAATCGCCGTAATGGAGCCCGTATCGATTCCCCCGCTCAAATACGCCCCAATTTCAACATCGGAAATTAACTGTCTTTTAACCGCCTGTTTGAATAATCGGTCTAATTCTTCCGAATATTCCTTTTCAGATTTTTTATTCCTTTCTTCAGTAAAACTGAAATCCCAGTATTTTTTCAAATTAAATTTTGGTTCGCCCTTAAGAGAAATATTCAGAATGGTGCCTTGGGGCAAAATTTTCACCCCCTTAAACAAGGTCTTATAGCTGAAGGTGTTCTGGAAAGTAAAATATTCTAAAAGAGCTTCCGGATCTGAAACCGCCTTAAATTCCGGATGTTTTAAAAAGGCCTTAATTTCTGAAGCAAAAAGAAAAACATTTTGATTCTGCCAGTAATAAAGCGGTTTTATGCCATAGCGGTCTCTGGCCAAAGTAAGAGTTTGATTTTTCTTGTCCCAAATTCCAAAAGCAAACATTCCGTTAAACCTTCTGACACAATCTACTCCCCATTGTTCAAAGCTGTGAATGATCACTTCCGTATCGGTCTTTGATTTAAAACGATGTCCTAATTTTTCCAATTCTCTTTTCAGATCCTGGAAGTTGTAAATTTCGCCATTGTAAGTAATCCAGATCTCTCCTTTTTCATTACTCATCGGCTGATGACCAGCTTTAGACAAATCAATAATTGCCAAACGTTTATGGCCCAATCCCAGATTCTTATCAACAAAAATACCTTCCCCATCCGGTCCCCGATGAGCCAAAGCGCCAGTCATTTTTTTTATTTGGCTTTCTGAGACTGGCTTTCTTTTGAAGTTATAGATACCAACTATGCCGCACATAAATTATTTAAGTTTTTAATGACAAACTCTTGTTCTTTCTTCGTCATCTCTACGAAAAGAGGAAGAGTCAAAGTTTGATTTTCAACCATAAATGACTCCGGAAAATCTGAATTTTTATAACCATATTTTCTTCGGTAATAGCTGAGGTGTGGTACGCTTTGAGTCCCTGGTCTCAAGGAGATGCCGTTTTTTATTAATTTTTCGGCGACCTTATCTCGAGACAGAGAACTTTCATCTTTAACTTTTAAGACATAAGACTGATAAGTATGGTTGGAATATTGGGGAGTAAAGGGAATGGAAAAACAAGGATTGTTTTTTAAGGCTTTGCTATAAATTTCTGCTCTTTTTCTTCTTTCCTTCAAAATAAATGGCAGTTTTTTCATCTGTTCAACGCCAATCGCTCCTTGGATATCAGTCATTCGATAGTTAAAACCTGCTAAATCATGGTCGGCTAATTTGAAAGCACTCTTTTTATGACGAGCTAAGTCAGAAATGACGGCACCGTGGTCACGCAAAGAAATTAATTTCTGGGCTAATTTTTTAGAATTGGTAATTATCATTCCTCCTTCTGCAGTAGAAATTGGTTTTCGAGGATGGAAACTGAAACAGCCGGTGTCGCCAAACATTCCTACATGTTTGCCATTGTATTTTGTACCTAGAGCGCAGGCAGCGTCTTCAACCACAAAAAGTTTGTATCTCCTGGCAATCTTCATAATTTTTCCCATATCAGCGCTTAAGCCAAAAAGATGAACCGGCATTATAGCTTTTGTTTTTTTGGTAATTGCCCTTTCAACTTTTAAAGGATCGATGTTGAAAGTTCTAGGATCAATATCAACGAAAACAGATTTCGCTCCCTGATGTTCAACAACATTAGCACTGGCAGCGAAAGTAAAAGCTGGAACAATAACCTCATCGCCGGGCCCAATCCCCAAAGCCACCAAGGAAGAATGTAAAGCAGATGTACAGGAACTAGTGGCAATGGCGTATTTAGCACCGGTAAATTGAGTGATTTTTGTCTCGAACTCTTTTACTTTTTGACCCTGGACAACCCAACCAGATTTAATAACTGCTTTTACCGCCTCAATTTCTCTATCGTTAAAATATGGTTTGGTAATTGGTATCATAACCTTTAATTTTTATTTAATTCTTCTTTTCTCCAATTAATGACCTTTTTTAATCCTTCTTCCAAAGAAATTTCAGGTTCAAATCCCAGCATCTTTTGGGCTTTTTCCGAATAACCAAAACGTCTGGTAACTAATTTTTTGTCCCTCGGTTGATAAACTGGTTGAAGATTGCTTCCGGTAAGTTTTAAAATTATATTCAATAACTCTTTTAAACTTGTTTCTCTACCTCCGGAAACATTGAAAACTTCATTTGTTACATCGCTCTTGAGAGCCAAGATGTTGGCTTTAGCCACGTCAGTCACGTAAACCAAATCCAAGGTGGCAGAACCATCGCCGAAAATTACCGGCGCTTCTCCCTTATCAATTTTATTGAGAAAGTTCATAATCACCATTATATAGACTGAACGAAAATCCATTCGTGGACCATAAACATTAAGGTAACGAAAAGCAACAAAATCCAAACCGTATTTCTTCCAGAAAGCCCTTAAAATTTGTTCATCGGCAACTTTAGTCGCTCCATAAAAAAGATTGTTATTGAAAGGATGATTTTCGTCTGTCGGGAAATAAATGCCGTCTCCATAAACGGAAGATGAGGAAGCAGCAATGATTTTTTTAACCTTGGCGTTTACCGCCGCTTCGCAAACATTGAAAGTACCGATAATGTTCGTCTCTATTGCATCCCTTGGTTTTTCTTCGCATTCCAGCAGCCAGAGCGCCGCTTCATGAAAGACGTAATCGACTCCCTGCATTGCTTCTTTAAGTTGAGAAGGATTTTTGATATCGCCTTCGAATATTTTCACCCGTCCGGAAGTAAGGGCATTTTTGAGGTTTTCTTTTTTGCCGCGAAGAAAATTATCAAAAACTATTATCTCTTGTGGTTCCTCTTTTATTAATTCATCGACAATATGAGAACCAATAAAACCGGCGCCGCCAGTAACTAAAATTTTTGAATTTTTTATTTTATTTTCCATAATTTTTAAGTAAAATGTTGGTAATCATTTTGGCAGTTCGACCGTTGCCAAAATGTCTGTGTTGTGGACCTTTGGGCTGGAAATTTTTAATGGCTTTTAAAATTTTTACTTTATTTTGCCCCACTAAAATATTCCAGCCGTCTTTGACCGTTTCTATCCATTCTGTTTCCTTTCTCAAAGTAAGACAAGGAACTTTCAACCAATAAGCTTCTTTCTGAACGCCTCCAGAATCAGTCAATATTTTTTTGGCGTTATTCTCTAAAACCAGCATATCCAAATAACCCAAGGGGGCTATAATTCTTAATTTCCAATTTTTAATTTTTAATTTAAGTTTCTTTAGTTGCTTTTTAGTTCTGGGGTGAATCGGAAAGACAACTTTTTCTCCACTTTCACCAATGGTTGTGATGATTTTTCTCAGATTTTCCAAATTATCGGTGTTTGACGCACGGTGAATGGTCAGCAGCAGGTATTGTTTTGGTTTTAATCTTAATCTCCTCAATAATTTTGAACTTTGAGCTTTAAGCTTTGAATTTAATAATGTGTCATACATTATATCTCCTACCCTATATAACCCTTTTTTTATTCCTTCTTTTTTAAGATTTTTAACTGCAGTTTCTGTCGGACAAAAAAGTGATTTTGAAATATGGTCGGTCAAAAGACGATTAATTTCTTCCGGCATTGTTTTATCATAACTGCGGAGGCCTGCCTCAACGTGAACCACCGGAATATTTAGTTTTGCGGCTGTCAATGCTCCAGCAAGGGTGGAATTCACATCGCCGACAACTATCACCAGATCTGGTTTTTCTCTCAAAATAACCGGTTCCAGTTTTTCCATAATTTTGGCTGTCTGCCGAGCATGAGAACCGACACCTACACCTAAATTGTAATTGGGCTTGGGAATTTCTAAATCCTTGAAAAAAATTTGCGACATCTCAAAATCGTAATGTTGGCCGGTGTGAACCAGAATCGATTTTACGGAATTATATTTTTTAAATTCTTTTAAAATAGGGGTTACCTTAATAAAATTCGGTCTTGCCCCAACGACAATTAATACTTTCATATGGTTATTTTTACTGGCGATAATTTATCTTTCAAAATTAAAATTATCAAGAAAACAAAACAATAGATAAATCCTCCAATTAAAATTCGCGGGATAATACTTATATCGTAAGAGAATTTCCAAGAAAGAAATGCCGCCATCGTTAACGCTGCCAGTAATGGCAAGGAAATTATCTTAAAATTCGGGAGCACATTAATTCTGTCTAAATAGAAAAAACCAAGCAAGAGAAGAAGAGTATAACTTATAAGCGTTGCTCCAGCAGCACCATACAAAGAATAACGGGGAATTAAAACGAGGTTAAGAAAAACATTAAGTAGGGCTGTCAAGCCAGTAATAAAAGAAAAATCCTTTTGTCGGCCTGTAGTAATAAGAAGATAGTTTATAAAAAGACTAAGCATAATAAAACTGGAAGTCAAAGTTAGCATTTTAAAAGCTAAAACTGAAGGTAGATACTCATCACTATATAAAAAGATAATTATGTCTTTGGCCAATAAAAACCCGCCAACTGCAATCGGGAGGGCAACGGAAACCAGCAACAAGAAGAAAAGATCAACGATTTTCTGAAAATTTTCCTTTTTTTTATAGGCATTGGCGATAATCGGATAAAAAACGATGCCGATGACGATAGCCGGAACAACAGTTATATTCACAACCCTATAGGCGGCCTGATACCAGCCGACCTCCTTTATCATGTTCCAAAAACCCATCATAACGGAATCAGTCTGGACATAGATTGCGCTAAACGCCGAGCTTAAAACGAGAGGTAGTGACATTGTTAAATATTTCTTTGCTATTTTTTTATCGAAATTTAATAAAGAACCGAAAGACAAACGTCTGGCAATAAAGAAGGAGACTATCGAACTTAAAACAGAGGCGGAAAGATAGAGGTAAGCTATAAGAATTATATTCGGCTTCATAAAAAGAATGAGAAAACCGCCCGTCACTATAAACAAGGTTTTTAATATTTCTGTTATGGAAATATACTCCATTTTTTGAGTGGCCTGGAAAACTGATATATAGAAAGTGTGAATATTACTGACCAGAATGACCGCGCCGAAGATTATGGTAATAATCTTGGCGATATCATTTTCAATGAAGAATGAAAAGATAAAAATAAGAAAGAAAGTGACAATCCCTAAAATAATCCTTAACCAAAGAACAGTTCCCAATTCACTTCTTGCTTCTTCTTTCTGATTCAATTCCCGAACAACAATTGACCTCAAACCAAAATCTGCCAAAACAGCGAACATTCCTGTGAGAGAAGTAGCAAAAGTAAAGACACCAAAATTTTCGGCGCCCAATTTCCTGGCGATAAAAATCCCCAAAATGGCCGTTAAAAGACGAGTGACGGCCTCGGATGCGGAAAGCCAAGTCATGTTTTTGAAGACGGTCTGCTTAAAGGAATTGTTCTCAAAAAATATTTTCCTAAGCCTTCCGATAAAAGGTAAAATAACCATTTTTTATTTCCTCAATAATTAATTTTTGAATCTCTTGGCTGATCTCGGGGTAAATCGGCAGAGATAGAACCTCTTTACTTACTTTTTCTGCTTCCGGGAAATCACCTTCCTTATAAGCCAGATCTTTGAAAGCTGGCTGTAAATGTAGAGGTAAGGGATAATAGATCATCGTCGGGATTTCTTTTTCTTTCAGATATTTTTGAAGTTCATCTCTCGATTTACTTCTTATCGTATACTGATGAAAGATATGATTTCTGTCAGAAGAAATGATAGGAGTTACGATATCTCCTACTTTTTTTAATTCCTCATTATAATAAGACGCTTTTTCCGCTCTTTCTTTACTCCATTTAGATAAATATTTTAATTTCACTCTCAAAATTGCTGCCTGAAGCGCGTCTAGTCTGGAATTTGTTCCAATGATTAAATTGAGATATTTTTCTTTGGGAGAAGAACCATGATTTTTCAATAATCTTATTTTTTCAGCCAATTCATCGCTATTAGTCACGACCATGCCACCATCGCCATAAGCCCCTAAGTTCTTGGAGGGAAAGAAACTAAAACAACCCAAATCTCCTATTGTTCCTGCTTTTTTTCCTTTATATTCTGCACCAATTGCCTGGGCAGCATCTTCTACAACAAACAAATTATGTTTTCTGGCAATTTCCATAATTTCATCCATATCCGCCATCTGACCGAAAAGATGGACCGGCAGAATCGCTTTTGTTCTTTCGGTTATTTTTTCTTCTATCTTGGAAGGATCTATATTAAAAGTTTTAGGGTTGATATCAACAAAAATTGGTTTTGCTCCGCAATTGGCAATAACTCCGGCTGTAGCAATAAACGTAAAAGGTGTAGTAATTACTTCATCCCCAGGACCAACGCCTATAGCTTTTAAGGAAAGAAAAAGAGCATCTGTGCCGGAATTGAGACCTATGGCATATTTTACGTCGCAGAATCGGGCAATCTCTTTCTCAAATTCTTCCACTTCTTTGCCGCCAATGAAAACCGTGTTCTCTAAAACCCTTTTTATCGTTTCATCTATTTCTCCTTTTATTGATTTGTATTGCGCTGTTAAATCTAAAAAATTCATATGTTTATTTTATTTCACTTACTTTATCTCCTGACTTTTTGTATTTTCTTTTACATATTTTGCAAACGGATTCCTCTCCCTCAAACTCAAGCTTATTTCCGCATTCGCAAACCCAACCGATGATTTTTGCCGGCACACCCACAACTATGGCGTAATCAGGCACATTACCAGCAACCACAGCTCCGGCTCCTATCATCGCCCATTTGCCTATTGTGTTGCCGCAGACAACGGTGGCATTAGCGCCAATTGTTACTCCCTCTTTTACTAAAGTCGGTAACCACTTTCCGTATTGTGGAAATTTCGCCTTCGGGTATTTTGCACGCGGATTTTTGTCGTTGGTAAAAACAGCTGAAGGACCGACAAAAACATAATTTTCCAAAGTGACATAGTCCCAAACATCGGTATTGGATTCGATTTTTACTCCGTTCCCTAATTTAGCCTTAGAGCTTATGAAACAATTGTGGCCAATGGTACAATTTTTGCCTATTTCAGCTCCTTCTAAAATTTGGCAGTTATCCCAAACCTTTATTCCTTCGCCCATTTCCTCACCTTTTTCCGTTACGCTTGTTTTAATTGTTTTTGGAATTTTCATATATTTTTTCGATTAACTCAATGGATTTCATTGATTCTTCCGGAGCGACCCCCTTCCCTTCCAAAAGATCCTGATAAACGAAAAAATGCAGGTTTTCTTTCGATGTAAAATCGTAATTGACGCCGTTGATCTTGAAAATGCGGCATTGGTTTTCTTTAGGCGCCTCCGTGGTGATTCGCCAGTCACAGGAATAATTTTTCCCGGAAATTTTTCCTTCTCCGGTTTTGTAAGTCAGCGATTTTGTCTGTAACTCATCGGCCTTACCGAAAAAATAAAGCATCAGATCAAAATAATGTATGCCCAAGTTAAAGATGATTCCTCCCGATTTTTCTTCTCTTCCCTTCCAACTCTGCCAGTAATCTTCATCCCGGTGCACCGAAATATTCATTTCAATCTGATAATTTTCATTTCCTTTTACCTCCGATTTGAGTTTCTTGGCGGAAGGATGATATCTCAACTGATAAACAGTGAATATATTTGGGTATTTGGCCAAAATTTTCGCCTCTTCTGATTTCAGCGTCAGCGGCTTCTCGCACAAAACCATTTTGCCACATTCGGCTGAAAACCTCGCCATCTCAAAATGAAGATGATTGGGAGCCAAAATAACAATGCAGTCAGCTGCAGTTCTTTTTACCATTTCCTTCCAGGCATCAGGACCGTTGGATTCGTCAACAATATCAACAATTTCGCCTCCTATTTTGGCAATTGCTTCCTGATGCAGGTTGTATATAAATCCTTTACCGATTACGGCGAATTTTTTATTCATGTAATTTACAGGCGGAAAACATTTTTATGTTTTCTCGATTTAATAGCATTTCTCGTATCAATCACCAGCTTCGCTCCTCTGGCAAGTTTCTCGTAATCGAAACCGGAATGATCGGTCAGAATCAGAATCAGATCGTATTCCTTGATTTTACTTGCCGAATAACTGATTGATTTCAATGCGGCTTTGTTTTTCAGGATTCTATGTTCCACAGTAAACTTTTCGACAAAAGGATCGAAATAATCTATTTTTGCTCCCTTTCTGATTAAATCGGCGATGATGTCAAAAGCGGCCGATTCCCTAGTGTCGCCGATGTCTTTTTTATAACTCACTCCCCAAACCAACACTTTCGTCCCCCTTACCGGCTTTGCTTTAAGATTAAGCACCCAGATGACTTTCGTCATAATGTAATGAGGCATCTGTTCATTGATCTCGCCGGCCAAATCGATGAACCTCGTCCAGAAATTGTATCCCTCCGCTGTATATTTTAAGAAGAAAGGTGTGAGCGGAATACAATGACCAGCCACTTTAGGAGAGGGATAAAAGGGCATGAAGCCGTAGGGTTTGGTTTTGGCTGCTTCTATCACCTCCCAGATATCAACTCCCATTCTGCCAGCTAAAAGCGAGAGTTCGTTTATCATGGAGATATTGACCAGCCTGAAAGTATTTTCCAAGATTTTAGTCATTTCAGCGGCAGTGGAAGAACTTAAAGGATAAATTGGAGCCTTAATAAAATTGCGGTAAAATTCAGCAGCCAACCGAGTGCACTCTTTAGTTATCCCCCCTATTACTCTTGGCACATCTTTAAGCCTATACTTTTCATTTCCCGGGTCTATTCTTTCTGGACAATGAGCTAAAAAGAAATCTTTACCTGTTTTCAGTCCAGTTTTTTCCAGTTCAGGCAGAATAACTTTTTTTGTCGTTTCAGGATAAGTGCTGCTTTCTAAGATAACCAGTTGTCCCCTTCTTAAATGTTTGGCGATTTCCTTTGTTGTTGAAAGAATATAGGAAATATCAGGATTTTTGTGATCATCCAGGGGTGTAGGAACGCAGATCAAAATAATATCTGCTTTTTTCAGAAGTTGGTGATTGTCAAAAGCAATCAATTTTTTACTTTTAACTATTTCTTTTAATTCTTTGGGAGAAACATCTAAAATATATGACTTACCCGAATTAACCGCCTCAACCCTTTGTTTTTTAACGTCAATGCCAAAAACTTTGTACCCCGCTTTGGCTATTTCGACGGCCGTAGGCAAACCGACGTAACCCAAACCAATTACCGCCACTTTCGCTTTTTTGTTTTTAATTAAGTTTTCTAATTTTGCAGACATAAAAAATTACCATTTTTCAATGGTTTTTCTTGTTTTATCTTTTATTTTTGAATATGCGCTATAGACCTTTTCTTCTAATTTAGGAGAAAGTAAACTCAAAATCTCGTCTCCCCAAATCCTGTAAGTTCCACCCACTTTATAAGCCTTAATTATCCCGCGTTTTAATAATCTTTTGATTGTGGATGGGCTTACTTTCAAGAAATCTTGTGCCTCTTTAGTTGTATAAATTTCCTTTGGTTTAATTTCAGGCATAATAAAAAAATACTTTGTATTTATTGGTTCCCAGGCCTTAATTCCAGAGAGTATATCTCTCTAATCCATAATAAGACACCTCTGGTATGGTGTCAAGAGGTATCAACAAGTATCAATGTGAATTACTTGTGCAAAAGTGTGTTGGCTTTTTGCCGCGATAAAGAACCGAAGTAACCAGTTCCCTTCTCTAAATTCAAAGGATTTAATATTTCCGAAGCGTATTTTTCCTGAAAACGAATAACAGCTGTCTGAGTCAAGGATAAAAAGTTTCCGGTAACCAATCCCCCAGAATAAATATCGCTACCTTGATCCTTTAAGAATTGCTGCAAACAACGGACTTCCAAATTATTAGTCATCCCATAATAAAGATCATTGTTAAAACTCTGGCAACCTACGCTCTGTCCCAAAAGTGCGGCTATTTGAGCCTGCAAAGAAGCAATCTGGGCCTCTAATTGTTTTATCGTCTCTTGCAACTGCTGAATCAATTCAGAATTGCCGGCCGAATTTTCAGTAGTTGCCGACCAGAAAAATTGATAAGGCGTTTCTTTGTCCCCGAAATCGGAAATTTTCTTTTGAACAGAAGGAATAATCGTTAAGGAAATGATTTTTTCATCAGTTATGTATATCGTTCCTTTTTGGGAACTATTGAGTTGTAAAAAATTAACCGATTTACCGTTAGTATTCTCCACAATATAGGGAACCTTAAAAATAGTGTCTGCGCTTCCCGTAAATTCAAGTTTCAGGGATTCCTTACCGCCAATAACTTTCTGCCAGTTCCCCGTCCATTCCTTGGTCAAATAACCTACGCTTAGAGTACTTTCGCCCGTTACCGGTAAATAATAGATAAATGGCGTTATTTTGAGAGTTTTTAAGTTTTCATTCAAATAACAATATTTAGACCCAAGCTTACAATCATTTGAAAAAACTGCTATCGTCCAGTTTGTAAAAATCTGCGAGAAATCATCTTTAAATCCATTTTTCCCCAAAGCATAATCAATAGAGGAAATGCCGGTTTTGTTTGATTTCAAAGAATCAATCAATATTTGTTTGCCATAATGGTCTACCAAATATTGGGTAAAAAGATTTAATGCACCGTAATCTTGAATTTTCCCCTGCCATTCAGTTATTGAATCCTGAGGGTTTTCCAAAAAACCTGTCACTCTTTTTTGAAGATAACTCCCTTGATATAAACTGTCGTAACCTACCAAAGTCGGCGCATACTCTGCTCTGGCTTCATTCAACCAAACATCTTCCGAAATCCCATAGGTTTTGTCTTTTTGATTAAAGGTAATTAAATGGGTAAACTCGTGAGCTAAAAAACTTTTATTGAGGGAATTAGTGATGTTTTCCGCATTTAAATAAACCATTTCTCTTTGGTTGGATTTGGCAACTTGAGCTCGTAAATACTCATCCGCCGGATTAAAATAACCCGATGCTTTCTCTATCATTGGATGAACTAAGATAGTGATCCTCGCATCTCCATCTATTCCTAGTTTCCATTCCGATCCGTAGTTCTGGGTCAAAGTGGGATAAATCGTATTCTCAAACTCGCGGGTCAGATCAGAAAGAGCTGCGTTAACCTCTTTTTGGTTATCCAAATTCAATGAGTTCCACCAGTCCTTATCAATATAAAAATAAAGCTGGTCAGTAATTCTTTGTAAAAAAGCAACTGTTTTTTCGCGACCCTGCAAATCATAAGAAGGGTCAACAAAAAACTCTTTTTCCTGCAATAACTCATCTGCCAAAACGAAATGAGGAATACTGATAAATGTTATGGCTATTAAAAATAGTTTCAGAATTTTTGGCATGATTTAATTATTTTAGCACAAAATCTCAATCGAAACAAAAAGCCCCGAGAAACTCGGGACTTTTTGCGCCCCACAAGGAAAGGCGAAATAAACTGAATTCTCTGCGTTAGAGACCTGTAGCTAAACTGAGAGTGACTGAAATCGGACTTGCTCCGTTCATCCAGGTAATAGGTGTGGTAGCAGTAACTGCCTGGTCATACCATCTGAAGTCACCGGCAGCACCAAAGGTTCCAAGATTAATAGCCAAGCTGATTGTTCTGGAAATACCAGAAACAGGCAGGCTGATTAATGCAGTGGTATCTGCAATAAGCTCAAGTGTTTGAGTTGTTGCACCAACTGCAATTTCTGCGCTCGGAACCATGGTTACTGTCCTAGCGTTGGAATAGTAACCAATTGCTTGCTCTGTGCCATCGGTTTTCTTCAAATAGAAGACTGTACCAGTAGCTGTGCTGGTTGCATCACCGCTCACGTTGACTACAACTGAATCGTTGTATGCCTTGAAGGCATCAACGTAAACTGAGGTGGTAGCATTACCACCCAAGGTGAAGGCAATACCAGCAGCATTAGAAGTGCTAGCTAATCCAGCAGGAACGTTCATTTCAACATAGTTCCACATACCAGCTCTCGGCGCTACGTCAGTTGCAGCCGCAAGGCTGTTGGTGGCGTAAGCTCCGGTGGTAGTAGAGCTAATGAACACTGTCGCTGTAGCGGGAGCGGTTGTCTCAACGAAGTACCAAAGTGAAACCTTTGAGTAATTCCTGAGATCGGTTGCCACCGGGGCTGCGGCCCAGACAGTGACAGCTCCTACTCCAGAGGATGAAGCGTTAAGCCTGACGGAAGTGTTACCAGTATCACCAGTTAAGAACGTAACTGCGCTGGTGTTGCTGGCTATAGCAGCGGCTCCTGCGCCACTGGAAGTACCAAACGTCCAATTACCTGTCGTATCATCCACGTTCAAAGCTGCTCTAAGTTTGGCATCGGCAAAACTGGTACCGGTTAAGGTCAGATTTGCCACTTTGTCCGTAGCTGAACGAGTTCTGCCTGTGCAAGAACCATTGCAGGCTAAAGCTGCGGTTAAGTTGGTTCTGTAAGGATAGACTCTGTTAGCTGAACTACTGCCAGCAGTGGTCAGGGCAAGCGTGCCGCTTTCACCAGTAGCAGTAATTTTATCTTGGACACCGCCAGTTATAGCAGCTGGAATCTCGAGGAAGAATCTACCGTATGATCCAGCCAAAGCTCCTGCACCAAAGGTCGGAATATCACTCTTCAAAGTGACGAGCGTATTTCCTCCCTTAGGTACTGAACAAGCACCTCCGAAAACGGCGTAAGGATAGTTCCAACCGAGAGCGGCAACTGCCGGGGACAAAGCCACAACAGCATCGCCCATTTGGCTGGCACCGCAGTAAAGCTTCAAGTTCCCAAAGTTGGCAACGCTTGTGGCGAGGCCATCATTGAACATAACTATCTTGCTTACTGTGATGTTCTCAACCGTATTGGCTGATAACTTCCAAACACCAAGAACCTTCTCCGTGTCTCCCATTGAAACAATGGAAGCAACAGGTGTAGAAGGATCGATTGCTCCGGAGAGCGTTCCGCCTGCGTAGACGGTGATTGCTTGACCAGCCGCTTCAACAATGAAGTTAGCAGCATTGGTGGTTACCTTACCTGTGCTTTCAACACGGGAAAGTTTAGTACTTTCTCCATTGGCCCAAGTAAAGGCGCCAGCAGATAAGACATCTGCCTTTAAGTCCACTCTTGCTGATTGGCCGGCAGCTAATGATAATGCCGGAGACGGGCTGAATTCATAGAAGGTAGTTGCTATATCAGCGGGATTCGGAACAATGGTTGTACCCAGTTGAGTAGTTCCATAGTAGAGCTTCAAGTTAGTGAAGGCTCTTCCCAAAGCATAAGTACCAGCTGCGGTAGCAGTGATACCAGTCGGGGTTGCATCTTCAAATCTGAATTTGGAGACGTCAACACCTTCGGCTGCTCCAGCTGTTATAAGGTAAGAACCAATGGTTACATTGGTCACGCCTCCGACAGCTGAAACTGCACCTACTGCCGAGTTAATGCTTGCAGACAGAGCGGCAGACACTACTGTCAAATCATTACCACTCTGATTAGCTGCTGGGAAGCCGAATGAACCCAAAGAAACTAATCTTTGAGCATTATTGGCTACAGCAATGAACTGCATGGTAACTTTAGAGCCTTCTTGTATTGCAGGACCAGCAGTAGTAGTTTTAACATCAGCTTTTAATTCCAAAACTTTAGTTTCTCCGACAGGAGCAACAAAAGTTAAGGGAATCGCATAAGGCGTGTTACTAGCTGCTACGGTCTGAGTAGTGCCAATCTGGGCTCCATCGTAGTAGATTCTGACGTTGGTAATATCCATCCAACCAATACCAGATGAAGAAGCTTGGAAGGTTAGCGTACTAACCCTGATGTTTTCTCCAACTGCCTTGACGTCAAATTTTGCCAAGGAAACATTGGTACCGTTAAGAGCGATATTGCCCAAAGCAGAATCTGTTCTCCTGGTAATCAACAAGTTTCCAACTGCCACGTTAACTGCCTGGGAATCTCTGACTGTCCAGGTGGCAATGGCTCCATTGTCAGGCTGAACATAGACTCCGTAGTTAGCATCCATTGCTACGACATCAGTTGACCTCTGAATTGAGAATTGAATGGTCCTTTGTGAACCACCAACTACATCAACCTTAAGAGAAACTATTCTGGCTGCGCCAGCAGGAATCTCATAAGATCCTAAATCAAAGGTTACTGTCTTGTCGCTCGCCAAACTCGCCACGGTTGAACCGATCTGGGTTCCGCCAACATACAAAGCTAAATTAGCGATGTCGGTGGCTGCAATTGAACCCATCTGAAGGAAGCTCAAAGACTTAAGAGCAATCTTCTGGTTTGCAGCAGTAAGAATGAATCTCATTGCTTCAAAACCATTAGTTCCGGGATCAACGGTAACAGAGTTGGTTGAAGTAGCAATTGATAAACGACCGAAATCAGCAACGGCAGCCACAGTCATCAGGTTGCCATTCATCGGGAATGTTCCATTGACTGTTTCTGCGTCGGTTGTGACATCGGCGGCTGCGTTAACACTTAATCCAATGGTTTTACCAGCTGTAGCATCCCTGTTGAGGTCAAATTTCACTGTAATGGTTTTAGTTCCAGAAACAGTGAAAAGACCAGCTGAATTGGTGAAAGTTATTGTTCCCAAGGACAAGGATGTCATTTCAGCTAATTTAGTGTCGCCTTCGTAAAGATAAGCATTGGGTATATCTGCATCAGTGCAGATACCAATTCTCTTTAACTTTAAGGTGGTTACTTTAGCTGAAGTCCCTGCCGGTGTGGAAAACACTACTTTCAAAGCAGGAATTAAGGCCTGAGAGCCAGCTACTTGGTTATTCGCATCGGATATAATGCTTGTTGCAGCAGGATTGTCAGATGCTAATGCAACAGTTAAACCGGCGGCTGTCGGAAGGGTTGTTCCGGGTTCGGTCGGTGTGGTGGTTCCTCCGGTTGTTAATGTGCTGTTTAACTTGGCAATGGTTTTTGCACCAACATAGCCAGTTCCAGCACTTAAACCGATTGGGGTCAAAACTTCAGAAGCGTATTTCTCCTGGTATTTGACTACGGCTGCCTTGGTTAAAGAACCAAAGTAGGTAGTTTCATTACCAGCAGAACCGACTCCGGAAGCAGCTACTTGGGTGGCAGAATCAGTGTTTAACAATGCTTGTAAGCATTTTACATCACTGCCTGTCATTCCCTGCGCCAAATTCCTGGAAAATGTAATTCCAGAACAAGCAGCAGGAGTTCCAGCAGCAGGAGTTCCGGTTAATGACGAATATTGGGTCATTAACTGGTTTAACTGCGTCTGGAGTAATTGAATTTGAGCCAAAAGCTCTTCAGCCGTTATAGCTGAAGCAACCCCGGGACCCATCAACCAAACCGCGCATGTTATTGCGGTAACAGTCGCTACAATCTTTTTTGTTATACTAGTCATTTATTTTGTGTGTTTTAATTTTGTGTTTAATTAATAATTACTTCTTTCGCGTCGACCTTTGTCTCGCGACTTTACGTATTAATCACGAGAGCCGCGAATTTTTTCATCTTAACATAATAAAAATCTGCTTCAACAACAGTAACTGTGGAAAACTCTCTATTGGTTTGTCAAATATAGCTCTAGGGCCTCTGAATACTTGCCCTCGTTGGCCAATTCTTTCATCCCGGCCAGAATAACTTGGGTATTCTCGTTCAAAGTTCTTCCTTCCAGATCCAAAACCAGATTATCAACGATTTGCTTCAAGGCGTTGTCCAACTGCTCCGTGCCGTCGAGAACCACGCCCAACGACTCCACTTTCTGCTTGTTT
>JAQUAA010000005.1 GCA_028687495.1 Minisyncoccota bacterium
CGAACTTGTCTTCAATCTTTGTTATTCTGGCTCTTGCCCCAAATTCCTTTCTGATAAAAACCTCCAAATCCTTTTTTCTCTGCCTGAAGCCGCGAACCTTTCTTTTTTTGGTTCTCTTTGCCATGGTGTCAGAAGTCAAACCAATGGTCACTTCCCCCAACGAAAAAGCCTTTCTCAGCAAGGCCCTGTGTCCTTCGTGTATCAGGTCAAAGGTTCCTCCGATGACCACTTTTTTCTTTTCAGTCGCTGCCATTTTATTATCTTACCAAAAAATCGCCCGGCGCGTTAGCGCCCAGAGCGATTTTCGGTCTTTAATGTTTTTTACCAGTTGTCTCTGCGACCTCCGCCGAAGCCACGGCCCCTGTCTCCACCGCGATTGCCGCGCTGGAATCCTCCCCCTTCGGTTCGGGGTTCCATGGGACGGGCTTCGTTCACCGTTATGGTCCTGCCGTCAAGTTCCTTGCCGTTAAACATTTCAATCGCTTTCTTGGCTTCCTCGTCAGACGACATTTCAACAAAACCGAATCCTTTGGAGCGACCGGAAGAT
The DNA here is from genome assembly GCA_028687495.1 of Minisyncoccota bacterium. GTDB lineage: Bacteria > Patescibacteriota > Minisyncoccia > Minisyncoccales > RBG-13-42-11 > JAQUAA01. The sequence continues at coordinate 548 of JAQUAA010000005.1, forward strand.
CTGTCAACAATGATGGTTGCCGATTCAACGGTTCCCGCCTTTGAAAAGGTTTCTTTCAGGCCGTTTTCAGTGGTATCGAAGGATATTCCTCCGACGAATAATTTTTTTGCCATAATGTTTTCCTTAAATTATATGTTAAGTTAGCCGACCATCTTAAAACTTACCCTTTCATATTATCTCATTTTTTAATCTAAAGCAAGCGCGGCCTAAGGGGCCGCGCCATGTTGAATTTGATTTATTATTGAAAGAGCTTGGGTGAACTGTGTTTCCAGTTCCTGAATCTGAAGAGGCAGGAATTCCGGATGCTTCGCTTTCCCGTTCTTGTCCCGGAAAATGCAAAAGGGTTGGGGAATAACGCAAAGGCATTCCCTTCTGGGCAGGTCGTAATAGCAGTACTGCCTGTCATCGTCTATCAGATAAGAAGGACAGACCCCGAAATCCAGCTGATACTTATGATGCAGGTAGAAAACCAGCTGTCTGGCCGCCATCGGGCTCCAGAGCGGTGTTTCAGGAGCCAATTCCATCAGTTTGTCGTATCTTTCCTTGAGACCGCTGCACTGCCGCAACGCTTCGATGCCCTTAACCTGTTCGATCGCCACGATTGTTCTGACTACCCTGTCTTTCAATTTTTTCTCTCCTTTCTCATTTTTTCCACTCTGGCTATCAGTTGCTTTACCATGTTTTCGTCGATGGGTTCGCCGGGAACGACTCCGTTCCTTTTGAGGGCAGTGCCGACAATGGCACCGTCTGCAAAACTGAGCTGCATTTCAACGTTGATGACGTTAAGCCCGCTTCCCACCAGCACCGGATGAGTCAGCACCGTATCCTTGGTTCGGCGGATGTCGTTCAGGCTGGCTTCTCCCCCCGTATATTTGCCGGTTACCACGATGGCATCGCAAAGCGGTTTCGCTTTCTTTGCCGAATCGCTGATTGGCATCAGGGGATTTTCCAGGGTGTAGTATTTGGGATGGATTCCTCCCAGAACCGCAATTCCCGGGAAAAGCTTCCTGAATTTGAGAAACTCTTCCGGATTCACCGAATCGCAGCCGATGAAATTACCGGTCACGTGGTCCAGTTGGATGAACTTGGCGCCGCAACTCCCGGCAACACAGAGAGCTCCCTTATAATCATTCGGCAGAAGGTTTACGCCTACAGGCAAAGAAGTGGCTTTAACAACCGCTTCCGTGATTTCGGCTATTCTTTTTCTCGTCTCTTTTGTCGCCAGGTTTGAACCCTGCTGGTATCCCCAGCCGTAATTCTCGACTATCAGGCCGTCAACAAACGGACTGAGCTTGTCCAGGTCTTCCATCACCTGCTTTAGCTGCGTTGTTTTTCCTCCTTCAAAAACGTGCAGCATGGCAATTATCGGTTTTACCACTCGGAAAATATCGTTGAACATGCTATCACCTCCTCAAGTATTCACTTTTCAAGATAATATATTATACTAAAAATCCTAAAAAAATCAATGACCAAGTCCGCGCCCGCCGAACAAAAAGTCGCCTCCTCGGCGACTTGTTGATAAGTATTAAATATTTTGGCTGTTTTTAAACAGGGAAAATCCGTAAATGTGGAAAAACGGGAACAGTATGAGAAAGTTCAGAATGTTGAAAACGCCTTTTTCGACCCAGAAATTCAATTCAAGAATTTGTTGCGAAACAAAGGCCGTCCCGCCGTTAAAAGCAAGCCAGACAACGAATATGATGATGAGCCGCTTTGCACCGAAGATTTTCGGCAAACTTTTTATCTTTTCCCAGGAGGTCCCCAATCTTCTCCATCCCCTTTTGTAGCATTCGAAAAATCCAGCGCCCCTGTTGGCTATCAGTTCCGACAAGGCGAACTGGTTCCAAAAAATGGTTACGAGGAAAATTACCGCGGAAAAAGCCATTAATGCTAAGGTGACTGGGCTGGAAGGAATTTTTATTGCTCCCGTGTCCAACCCGACTGCCTTTTCAGGATAACCCGCACAGACGAGTCCGATTAATATGGCGGGCAGCGCCAACGCAAGAATTCTTCCGAAGTTGTTTGCGTATGAAACGAAACTTTCTTTTAATTTTTCCATATATTTTTAATTATTATTAATTATTTTTCGACCTGAATTTAAATTTTTAAATCAAATCGTTTTATGAATCCTCGGCATTTTTCAGTGCCACAGGTACATATGAAACTGGTGGAAGAACCCTGTCTTGTATAGTCCGAGGTTATTTCCTCCCCTTTTTTAATGTCTTTTATGGCCACGTCCCGTCCGTTTCTCGCTTCCGTATTGGCATCGCAGGAATGGTTAACGTACTTTTCCGGTGATTGCATCAAGAAATATCCGTTATCAACGCTCTTGTATATGTAATGCCTTTTGTCAGTCGGTATCTTTTCAACCTCTGACTCTTTCAGGGCTTTTGGATTCCAGCTTAAGACAACTTCGCCTTTTTTAAAGTTTCTGTTGGCGAAAACTCCCTTATTACTGATCTTTGACTTTTTAACGACGATGTCGTTCTTTTTCCCCTTCATATATTTTATTCTACCAAAAAACCGCCCTAACAGAAACCTCTCAAGATACTTGCTCTAAGGCTTTCTCTTGAGAGGTCTGATTTTCGGCAATCCCTCCTTTAGTGGATTACCTTGCTATTGCGGTGCTGCGGTCATGCGGTCCTTCCGGAGGCTCCTTTGCCTTCTCTTTCTTTTTTTTCTTCGGGGGCGGGTCAATCTGTTCAAGGTCCGATCCGTCAAAAGTCTTGATTTCAGGAATTTCGCCCTTCCCGTTTATCGTCGCCTGGATACCGTAGCGGTCACCGGCATAAGGATATTTTATGCGTAACACTGCCACGCCAGTAAAACCGCTCAGGTGATCCTTGACTTTCACCCCCAGCTTGAAAGCGTTGGGAATTTTAGTCATCGGCGGCAGGTCCTCTTTGGGCGGAGCGACAATCTCGAGATCCGGTTCATCGATGAACTTCGCATCCGGCAGCTGCTTCTCGTTATCCACCGGCGGTTGAACGCCGTAAGAAACGCAGCGGTTCATGTGTTCCACGCGACAGATCACTATTCCCTTGAATTCGGTGATTTTGTCGCGTACCGTAGAACCAAATGCAATAACGCTCATAATGCCCTCCTTATAAATTGTAAAGCACCACTTGCTGTTTTCTTCGCTGACTTTCACAGTCGAAGTGCCTTGGATTTCTCCGTAGCGGCGAAATATCCCAGGAAAGACAGTGTGTCAATCGTAAGGATAGTGGTCAATGGCGGTATAAAGAAGAAACCGCATTCTGGGAGAAACAATCTCGATACTGCTAAGCTCTTCAACGCTGAAGAAACGTATTTCTCCTCTTTCCTCTTTCTTCCTGAATTCATCAGTTTCTTCGACGTATTGCCGCTTGTAAGGAAGCGACAATACGAAGGCGAGATCAATGATTCCGTTTTTCTCGTTCAGAATCCAGGCGGGCTGCAAAAGAAGCGGTTTGGGAAGAGGCGCTTTCAGCATCAGGCCGGCTTCTTCCCTCAGTTCCTGGCTCAGGCAGTACCATATTGCCTTTTGATACTGCTGGCGCTGATTCGCAGAAACCGGCTCTTCTTCCTTGAAATGGGAAATTTCCACTCCCCCGCCGACCATTTCCCATTTTCCGGAAAGGTCAGCGCCCAGGAGTGAATCTTTCTCCAGCCGCCTGCGTAAAAGCACTTTCTTCTCTTCGTTCCCCATGGCCACAAAGAGACCTATGCCCGTGGCAACTGCCCGGCCGCGTTCCAGATTCTTCCTACTTGCAGTCAAAATCAACTCGCTCATTTCGTCCATTGTAAACCTCCATTAAGTTATTTTGTGCTAAAAAAAACAATACCACATTTTTGTGGTATTGTCAACTTCTTACGTAAGGGTTTGTTTTATGGAATTATAAGCTGCCCAAGAAAGAAGCTTACGATATTCATTATCAAGCTGATCAGTAAAGCTTTCTTCCAGCTTAACGCCTTGCGAGTGATTAGTCTGAAAATCCACGCCTCGAAAACAACGGCTATGATTTCCAAAATGAAAATTATGCTCGTCAGCGGAATATAATAGTCTGCAAACCAGACAAAAGGGACGGAAATTACGTTACCGATCAGCAGCCCCAGAAATGCGCGCTTCGGCGCTTGTTTAAGCAGAAAGAAAATAAGAAGCACCACTCCCTCCAACAGAACCGTTACGATTAAACCCAAAACCATCAGGGAAATGAAATCAGACGGCCACTCTGGCCAGTTACCTTTATCAACCTGCACGACATCAACCTTGACGCTGTCGTCTTCGAACAACTGAACGGAATATTCCGTCGGAGTGTCTGAACCGTAATGGCCCAAATAATTCCTTTCTATGGCGCCAGAAATAAAAGTCTTATCCAGGCTCGGTATGTAAACGGCAAATTTTAATTCGCCAAGGTAATAACCGTCGCTAAAATAACAGCTGCTGTCAGACTGGCAATTGCCGCTTCCAACGGGAATCCAATTGCAATTTTTTTCAGGGTCCGGCTGGTTTATATCCAATTGCGGAATGGTGTCTATTTTCTGATAAGTGCTGTTAATTTGTCCGCTGCATTTCAATACGACGACTGAAAAATTGTTATCAGCTATATTCTGGTTTTCATAAGTGAAACTGGCAGTGAACGGCGGAGGCGCCGGAGCATCGGCCTGCGCAAAAAGAGGCAGGGAAAAAGCCGCTATAAATGAAATTAAAAATGCTATATTCTTCATGTTTTCAATTAAATTTTATTATTCGGTTGACGGATTAATTATATTATCGACCGCATCGAAAATATCTCGGCAATCTCGGGGCGGATTGTGAAATGATTTTTTAACTCCGTCCAGATTTATCTGATAATCCCAGCCGGCGTCCATAATCGTCTGAGGAGGGCAATCTTTCTCCATAACACCGGAATCTCTTATCGTTTTTTCAATTCGCTCCATAGTGGATGAAGATAATTGCTTTTGGATGTCCGGGTCAGGCTCCCTTCCGTTTTCTTCATTATATTTGATGAACCCCGACATTTTTATAAGCTTCCCATCAGAATAAAGATACAATTCGCTATAACAGCCGCCCTGTTCATTTTTTTCGTTTCCGCACAATCCAGCCCACCAGGAAGAAAAATACAACAAATTGGGATCGGCCAATCTTTGTTCCTTAAGACTGAGGGTTCCATGATTTTCACCCTCTCCCCAGTTATTGATTACTTGAACAGCTTCATATATCCCAAAAGCCAAAATAACCATTACAGCGATCCATAAAATTATTTTTGTTCTTTTGGTCATATTTTATCTTTTAACGCGGAGGTATGCTGGCGCACTCTTTAAAACCGTTGCCGACATCCTGGATATAGGTATAAGGGCAGGCAGACGGGCATTTACAGCTTTGAGGGATAACAACGCCCATGCCTCCCGGACACGTAGTCGGGCAGTTGCTGCCGCCGCCCCCTCCGCCTCCTCCGTTAAAAATGTCAAAAACTCCGTTTGCCGCCAAAACAATTGAAATAATGATGATTGCCATTATGAAAACAATCAAATTAATGGCTTTTTGGTTCGGCTTGGGAGCTTTGGGAGCTGCTTTACTTTCGGAAGGAGCCGATTCGTTTCTTTGTGGTGTAAATAGATTATCCAAATCAAGGCTTGGCGAACCGCTTCTGGTACGTCCTCCGGCCGTACCTTGGCGAGCCTGAGGAGCGTTTTGCTGAACCGGCCTTTGCTGGGCCTTGGAATTAATGACGACACTCACGCTATCAACGCTGGTCTCGAATGTTCCTCCGGTTTCCCCCCGAACCGTAAATAAATAAGTGCCGTCTTTTATGCCGAGGGGAAGCCTGATTGTCAAACTCGACATAATTCCTTGGGGATTAGGAGTGACGACACGAGGATCCACGAACGCCACTATCCCGACCGATGTCCAATCTGTTACCGTTAAGGTAATGGGCGTGGCTGCGCCATGGATTAATCCAACCAGCAGCGGCACGGTAATTGTTTGGCCGGGTAAAGCTGTGACTATATGCGTATCCAGGGTAACTTTAAACATGTTTTTAAGATTAAGTTTAATTCTTCTTATTAAAAACGAATTGGGACTTGCTGTATGGTTCTGTTGTTTCGCCTATCAGTTCTAATTTTCCTCCCCTTACTGACCATTTCCACGTGGCTGTTTTAAAAAATTCCGATTCCAGAATCAGATTGTCGCCGTCAATCGAAAAAGGAGAATACTCGGCGGGCAGCTGTCTTTGTTTTTCGTCGAAATCGCCCGAACGGAATTTATCTCCCTTGAACTCAAAATAGTTCTTTTTTTCCTCAACGGGAAGAGATTCGTACTTTTTAAGCATGGGGTCGAAACGAAAATGCTTTTCCAATACCCAGACGCCCTGTATCGCAGCCCCTTTATTCCCGCCGGGGAGTTTTGAATTGTAGATACGCTTTATTACTATCAGAAAAACGATCAAGGCGACAGCTGATAAAATAACAATGCCCTGTAATTCTGTATCCGCACTGCCGAAAGCGTAGATAAAAGCGGGAAGAACGGCAAATAATATTATAATTTTCACCAGCGCCATTAAAAATTTCATATTACCGTGGTTTTTAGGTTATTTTATTTTACCATCAAATAAAACTGTCAAATAGTTTAAAATATCCACAGCCATGCCAAGTTTTAATCAGTTTTCTTTTGTTTTCCTCGGAATAAACAGGAAGAATAAAAAGAATAGAAGGAATAGCGGGTATGTTTCTGGCGGATTATTGAATCCCAGAAAACCTAAGAATCCCAAGAATCCGAGATAGTTTGTTTTTTTTTCATAAATTATTTTTCTTCTTTGATTAAAAATAAGCGCTTTTTGAAGCCGCCTCGCTTTTTTCTCTTGGCATCTTGAAATCTTTTGATTTCAGACTTCGTTAACCTTATCTCCGACGCTAAAACATCCAACAACTCCTGGATATCCACAATCTCATCAACAATCCCCTTTTTGTCGTTTGATTTTATTAATTCTCCGGCTTCCTCAAAAACTTTATTTTTGGCTGCCTTTAAAAATTCGTTCTTCCTTAAGGTTCGAACCTTGGGCAACCAACCAGCTTTCTTTATGATTTCCGGAATCCTGTCCCTGATTAATTTGTTATATTTTACAACCTTCTTCATTTTCGGTTATTTAAAAATATTTTTCCTGATTCTGGTTAAATCAGCCGGTTTTTCCAGTAATTTACCCTTGTGCAATTTGTACAAAAGCGGGATAACGCCACAGTCATTGCATTTTCCCCAGCCGCATTTTCCCTTATTCTTTTTCGCCAATTTTTTGCAAAGCGCCACTTCCCTATCAAAAACATCCTTTTTGATGATATTCTTCTTTAGTCCAGTCTTACAATTTAATTTCTTCTTTTTCATAACTTATTGTTCTTCCCATTTTACCTCACCCGGGAATAATAACTGAGAAGGATAACCCACGTAATTCCTTTTTATCTTCCCAACGCCGATGCCTTTGAGAAATTTTATCATCCCTGCCGTGATTTCCTTAGGGTCTGAATTTTCCTCTTTCCCGAGATACTCGATTTCCACAAAATCACCCAGCCCCTTTACCGAATCTATCTCGATTTCATAGTCTTTATAAATCCAGGTTTTCCTCAATTTATCGACCGTGACAAGTGGCTTGAAATTGAGAACTTCCAATATTTTCTTGACTTGGCTTAAATCTTCAAATTTCGTCTCGTACTCATCGGCGTGGTAACCCTTTCCATCTTCGGCGTAATGCCACTTTTTATAATTTATGGAATATTTGCCAGCCGAATCTCTTAATCTCAGCCATTCCTCTATCGGCTTGGCTTTGATGAAGTCGCGGTGCTCCGGCGTAAAATATTCATCAATCTGATGATTTTCCGCCTTGAATTCTGCGTTCTTCTCTAAAAAATCCAGCAAGGGCTTACTGTTTTCGATATTTACCTGAATTTCAATTTCAACATTATTCATATCTCTATCCTAACAAAAAATCGCCCTTTCGGCGACCTTTAAGCTAAGCCCAGCTTAGTTCTAAATTAGGTTAGGCCTTCTTGGTATTCTTGCCCTTTTATCTTGGGAAATGCGGGGTAGATTTTCTGGACCCTGCCCACTTTCCCGTCTTTTAACCGCACCTTGATCCCGCGGTGATGAACGGCGGAACTCGTCAAAATTTCAGCCACTATTCCACGGGTAAGTTTTCCGGTTCCTTGGTCTTTTTTAAGCACGATTTCCACTTCCGAACCGATTTTTACGTTTTCCCTTCTCTGCCCGTCCATAATTTTATTTCTTCAATCTTAGACTAAATTCTGACGCAAAATATTACCCTGTGCGACGTTTCCTAATAGTAAATCAAGCCTTAGATGCACTTAGTTTAGGTGATAAATCTATATTTTTATATAGTAATTCATTAAATTGTGGTAATTCTTTTTTTATATTATCTTCTATCTCTGGAATCAATTGTCTTATTTCGTTTGTTCTAGAAGTGTGATTTTTCACCTTCTTGCCACCAACTTCATTATAATGTTGACCTGTAATATAGATAGCGTAATTTGCCCCTATGCTTATGGTATATTTTGGTAGTTGTATTTTTATCCCGTGGAGATATGCCTTTAGAGGTGGTTTACCAACCGAGGAACTATTACAAAGAAGTTTAAGTTCTATTGTTATTCTGCAATCTTTATGAACTACTCTAAAGTCTAGAATACCGCTGCCGGCTCCGATCTCGTAATCAAAAGTTACATCTGGTAACCATTTAAAATAAGCAAATCCCATACCTCGAAATCTTCTAGCGAAAACTGCCTCTCTGGCCGGTTTCTTGTATTGTCCTCCATCAACTACCCACATGTCTCTCCATCCATCCCTATCAGATAATTCTTTTGTGAATTCTTTTACTAATTTATTGGTATGATCTAAGAGACCCCTGCAAGATGTTATTTGAGTGTCTATCTTTCTTCCTTTAAAATAATTATCATATTTTTTGACGGCCAGCCATCCAAGAATATCCTTCTCAAAATCATAGCTTTTTATTTCTTCCCTTTCCAAGGTCTCCAAATATTTTTTAAAAACAGATTCTTCGGTAAGTAATATATGTCTGATTATCTTAATGTCAATTTTACTTATTTTTTCAGAAATTAAGCTTAAAAAACGCTCTTTTAACATGGGGTCAGTTTTCAAAATCCCTATTATTTTGGTTTTTACACTCCTCTGATCAATAACCTCTCCTGCTCTTAGAAGACGTTTAGGTACAAAAACTATCGGTTCCCCTGGTCTTAATGAATTTTCTGGCAAGAATTCATAAATACCACTAGTCCACTCCATTTTCTGGAAATCAAACGATTGTTGTACAGGAAGTTCTTTGGTTTTTATGCCCAACTTTTTACATTCTCCCTGCGTATATTTCATCAAATAATCCATTATTAAATTCGCTGCAATATCGCTTACTCCATCGTGATCTAAGCGATCAACAAAAACCGATAATATGGCTGGATTAAATTCATTATTAGGATACAGACTGTCTTTAAAAATAATTTTCTCTGCTGATCTTTCAAGAAAAAAATGAAGCAATGAACTTGCTAATTTCGAACCTGGACCACTACCTTCATTTGATTTCTCGGTATATCCTAAATTTATTTCTTTGGGCTCATGAAAATTTAAAAATGTTAATAATTTTCCAATTTCGTAATCTCCATTGGCTTTTAAAGAATTCTCGAGGGCGTATTTAAAAAAGAGGCCGAATCTTCCAAAAAGTTCTCTCTCTTCCGGTACAGAACTTCTTTTTAATAAAAATGGATCTATAAAAAGACGGGAGTCATATAGTAAATTTGCATCGAAAAAATCTAAATCACTTTCTTTCTCAGAAAGGTTAAAAGCTTTGGAGACATATAAAGGATATATTTCCTCGTAAACTCTGCCCATTTTCGTATTTTTTTGATTTATCTTTCTTTTATGGACCCGAATTTAACTTCGGGCTAAATTTTGATTACCTTTTAAAGCTGGAGGTCCAACTAATAATTCCCGTTAACACCGCTGGTATTAGTAATATGCCCCATAATGGTATTTTAAAAATTGTCAAAAAAATATTCGAAGGAATTTTACCAACAAAAACGAAAAGTAGCATTGGTATTATAAATATGCCAATACCAACAAGGGTTAAATTATTTATAATTCTTAACCAGATGGGTGTTAATTTATTTTTGGATATTTCAAATAAAAGATAAACTATGAAATAAAATGATATCAATCCAGCATAAGTAATAGTAGATTCACCTGCTTTATCTTCTTCATATATATCAAATAATTTAGTCATCACTGTATAAAAAAATATGGCAATCAAAAGGACGGATTTATACCGATCTTGAATTTCTTTAATGGTTTCAGAATTGTTTTTTAACTCTTCTGTCATAATTTTACTCAACGGAATATTTTAGAAAAGAAATTTTTAAAATTACTAGAAATGTTTGCTAAAAAATCAGAGAAAGGTTTTATAAAACCACCCTGTTTTTCTTTAGTAATATTTTTATTATTTTCTTCATTTATACTAAAAGTAATACCATTCTCTTGATTTTCTCTTTCTTTTTTAACTTCTTGCTCTTTATTAGTGGAAACGGGTAATTCATTTTGGTTCTCTACAATATTTTGGTCATTTCCCACTACTTGAGATTTCTCTATTTTTACGCAAATTGTTTTATCGGGGTTCCAATTGTAATCGTTATTACAAACGCAAATATTATTAGTTTTTGTAGAATTTAATGGACAAACAACACTTTTTATGCAAGCCGTCTGTAAAGAATTCCACTCAAAACCATTATTGCAGTAGCATGAACTATTGCCATTATTTCCCTTAATTCCATGAACGTTTGGCCCAAACTCCTTGACACAATCTTCAGTGTAAGTGATACAATTACCACTTCTCATAATATAATCTTCATTACAAACACAGGTATTATTAATTTTTGTGGAGTTTAATGAGCAAACGGCACTTTTCACACAGGTCGTACGAGATAAATTCCATTCATAACCTGTATCGCAAATACACTGATTGTTAATTTTAACAGAATTTAATGGGCAATATATTTTTTTAATACATTTTTTTCCTGCTGAATCTAATTCATATCCCAAATCACATTCACATTTTTTAGAATATGAATTATAGCTCGAATAAATCCCATATAAATTTGAACAAAAATTGTCGCCATTAATACATTCTATTTGTGAAGAATTTAATATATAACCTGACTTACATCCACAAGTGTCCCCTAAAATTTTATATTCTGCGTTAAAACCTAACAAATTTTGACAAAAAACATCTCTACTTACACATTGGTTAGATGAATCAAAAATATAGCCATAACTACATTCGCACTTATTTGTAATTGAGTTATATTCTGAATTATAACCATATTTTCTATGGCAAACTATATCCCCGTCAACACAATTATCATTATCTACCACATAACCATATATACATTTACAAGATTTAGAAAGACTATCGTAAGTTGAAAATGAGGGACATGTTGGTTGTGATGGTATTGATGGAGAAGAATAATCTGGCCATGGTTCACTATAGCCTTCGTCATGACTTCTTATGGGATCTAGCGGTTGTATTAATCCTTTTGCTTGGTGGCAATGATATTCTCCATAAGATAATCCCCAACTTGCACAATTAGTTCGACAGGTATGACAACCGTAAGAATCAGTATTCCCAGGGTGAGCAGATATAAAGCCAACAGAAATGAATAAACCTCCGAAAATTATTATCAATAATCCGTATTTTTTAATTTTATCTTTCATAATTTTCCTCAATTTCTGGATAAATTTTATTTTAGAAAAGCTTTTTTTAGCGCTTCTGAACGATCTACCTCGATGAAAAATTTTTCTAATTTCTTATAGCTACAAAATCTAAAATTATCTTTATGTTTATAATAAGGATCTACGTTAAGTATTTGTTGATAAATTTGAAAATCCCCATCCTTAGCAACGACATAAAGTTTTGTTCCAAGGGGTTGTAATTGGATTAATCTCTGAAATCCACTTCTTAAGCCCGTGGAATTTTCTACCTCGAAAGCATATTTGGGGACTTCATCTTCGAACCATAATACGTCAATTTTTTTTACAAAATCAATAATTTCATTTCCAATAAATCGACGAGGTAATTCAGAAATAGAAATATATTTTGATAATGGTTCACTATAAGCCACTGGAGACCGGTCTGGTGAATAGGTTTCGTACCCTAAAACAGAGCCCATTTTAAGTAATAACATTTGGGCTTCCCTATGTGCATTTTCTTCGCTAATTTTACTTGTTTCCTCAAGATCGCCCTCAATATCTATTTCTCTTGATGAATAATGTTTTAAAAAATTGTCTATAGAGCCGAACTGTTCGATAATTTTTTTAGTTCCCTCTTCATTGAGTGGCATAAAACCCTGAACGACAAAGCCCCTACTATAACCACCGAAATCAGCAATATCTGATAATGGTACATATACTGGTTGTAAATCTTTAAGGAAAAATACACATGTCCAAGGTTCTTCGTTTGGTTTCGGTGGCCATAAAGATAACCCAAGCTCCTTACTGTGTTGTTTAAAAAGTAAACGGCCTGCATAAACTAATTTTCCCTCTCTTTCTTCGCCTTCACGTCCTTTATAAAAAAGAATTAGATCACCTTCTTTCATTTTATCCCATGATGATTTTTTTGTTTCTTTATTCCCCCATGCAAAAAGCTTCTCATATTTTCCGAGTATTTTTTTACCTTCTTCATTAAGATAAGGTTCGACAATAGTAAAATCTAAGCCATTTTCAATGGTGCTTAAAAAATTTTTATAGGATGTTTCGTTCGATCGCGGAGCTAAAAATATTTGCATGACTTTCTTTCACTTTACCTCTATTTTTGAGTAAATTCAACTTAAAACAGCTAACGACGAATATCCTAGGATTATCAATTTCTGCTTGAAAATATAATAAAAAGGAATAAAATAAAGATGTACAATCATGACTACTAATAATTTCCAACAATATATAAATAAAAATAAGTTTTTCTTAAGAGAATTTAAAAAAATTCAGGAAGCTGAGGAGGCTAAATGGAAAGAGTTTTATAATAACCCTGAAAAATATACAAAAAATGCAATTGACCTCGCGCTTGGAAAGGCTAAGGTAATCAAAATAAAAAATAATAAAAAAATAATCTATACCGCTAAACAAAATACAAGAATGCTTACACTTCTATTAAATTTTGTACTCGGTGAACCTGGTAAAAATCGTCCCCCGACCCTAAAAAAACAAGGTAGAGTTTTTAAATCAATAATAAAAATCTTAGCGAAATATAACTTTGCGAAATAAATTTGTTCCTAAAAGAATGTCGCACATCATAGATTGTGTGAACTAAATTTGAACTTTAAAAGGCAAAAGCGAGGTACAAACGAATCACAAGTGATTCTCCCTCGCTTTTTGACGAATTCTCTTCTTATTTCTACTGACCATACCAGATGTACGCTATCTGCCCGCCCAATCCTCTCGTGGATTCAATGACGTGGCCCTTTCTCCTGAGATAGCCGACAGCGCCCCTTATGGCCTGCCTTGTCCTCCTGACGTTGGCTGGACTGCAAAGGCGCATGAAATGATTCGGCGTATAACAGGAAAGAACGCCTTCATCCGCAAGAAATTCATCCATGAGTACGGGCCTGCCCTGCCGTCGCTTCAGAACTTTCAGTACGCAGCGGTACAGTTCGTGACCCTGCGCGACGAAATGCTTTCCTCCCCAGTAGTGCGGGTTTTGCTCCGGCTCTTTCACATCGGGACGGTTGTGATTCATTAAGTCTTCCAGGGTATACTCGCCGGTTGACCACAAACAGCCCTGTATGAAGCCGAGCCACCTGAACGCTTTCTCTATCCTTCCCTCTTTGAGAAAACCTTCCATTTTGTCCAGCATAGCGTGGCAGTGGGCAAGTATTTTTTTCTTGGAACCAGGCTTGCCCTTATGCGGGAAATCCGCAACCGGAATCCCCTTCTCCAGGAAACGCTTGCGATATACAGAGATTACTTCCGATATCTTCTGAGCATCCATTTTCGTCCTCCTTAGTCCTCATGAGGTTCAGCCTTGATAAGGGAACCCTTAGGAAATCTCGGAATGGCAATGAGGTTTATTTTGCACTTGCACTTTGGGCACCAGGACCAGGTCTGGCCGTCGGCATCTTCTCCTAACCGCGCATTCTCGCCGCAGACGCACTCGTGATTCGGATATATGCCCTTATCCTTAAGACCGAGCTTTCTCGCCGTTGCTTTCATTTCCGATCACCTCCCCGTTTATTCAATTGTTAAGCTGTAAGTGATTTTAGAATAAATCCTTGAAAAATCAAATTAATTCAGCCTCCATACGAAAAAGTTCAAAATCGAGGCGAAAGACACCCAAACAATGTAAGGGATCAGCAGATAAGCAGCTTTTTTATCTAGCTGAAAGAAATCCAGCATGGTATAGAATATCGCAGCCCAGAGTATCAGAATTTCAAAAAAAGCCAGGCCCGGCGACTTTAAACCGAAGAATATCACCGACCACAAAACGTTCAAAACCAGCTGCAGAAAGAAAATCTCAACCGCTTCCTTGCTCTGCTTATCCCCCAATCCTCTTTTCCAGACAAGATACAAAGCAATACCCATTAACAGGAATAAAGTGGTCCAGACCGGGGCAAAAAGCCAGTTGGGCGGACTGAAAGACGGTTTGTTAAGATAAAAATACCATGTCTTGATAGCCGGCGCGGTGAAAAACGAACCAGAAATTCCGGCTAACTCGCAGATTAATACACTGATGATCCATTTGACGGCATTTGGCATATGGCAATAATAACGAGTTTGAGAGTTATTTCTTCCTGATTTTTTTATCCTTGAGCTTGGGCTTTTCCAGGCGGATGCCCAGGCTCCAGGCGCGGACCGGCCTGGTTTTTAGCGATGAGTTTCTTTTTTTAGTCATATATTTATTTATTCTTATTTCTTTTATTTTCTAATTCTCTGACTGCTTTTTCGCTGAAGCCGAAGTGATGAGCCACTTCGTGCCAGACGACGTTTTTGACGATTTCTTTCAGTTCCGCTTCCGATCGGGCCATTCTTTCCAAGGGCGCTTGGAAAATCGTTATTTTGTCGGGCAGCCTCATGCCGAATCCCCTGCCCCAGCTGGTTTTTGGGACTCCCTGGTAAAGACCTAGATAAGGGCCGTTTGGCGAACCCTGCTCCACCACAATTTCAACATTGTCCATTTTCTTTTGGATATTCTCGGGTAAAGAATCAATCGCTCCCGCCACCAGTTTTTCGAAGTTTTCTTCTGTCACTTGTTTAATTTTCCCATTTTTGAAAAGTTTTGTCCATTTCAAAAGCGGCGGAAGAGATATAATCTCAACCGCCGCCTTCTCGAATGTACCAATTACATCTAGACCGGAACAAGAACCCGGGAAACCAGATCTGCTGCCAGATCATAGATTTTCTCCGCCGGGGTCACTGTCGGCCAGACGCACTCCGTAAAACCTCCTTCAGGCTTCATTGCTTTCAGGTAGACCATGTCCTGGTCGCCGAGCTTCACGTTCCTTGCTTCAATGGTGAACTTGACCTGGTCTTTGGCAATGTGTCCTCTGGCTGCCAACATCGCGCCGAACTCATCTAACTGCTCGGTCCTGACCGCGAAAAACGGATTAACGGACAGGTAAGCGTAGATGAATCCCCGCGTGCCGACGCCGATGATAAAGGTCTTGTTCAGACCGGCTGAATTATCGTTCGGCAGGACAATCAAGGGTTTTAACCGTTCTTCATCGGTAGAAGAAAGCTGGAGATAATTCATGGCATGCTCTTCGTCCCAGAGCGCGTCAGTCGGCCTTTCCTTCTTTTCCTTGTCAGCTGCCGTCACCCTGGCCCACTTGTTGTGGTCCAGCTTGCTCTTTCTGTAGCCGAGTTCCCACATTGCCGCGACAACCATTGGTCCCTTACCAGCGACGAACTGCTCGAGGATATCCAGATTCCACCAGCGGGACTCACCGTGCTTCAAAGCGTATCCTAAAGCGTCTTTGGCGTTCTTGCACCATCTGTCTACCATTAAAGGCATGTTGTCGTTCAGCCAGACTTCCGGATAACCGTTGAGATTAAACCTCAGGCTGCCCAGGTAGGTGCAGTCAAAACCCCTCTGGTCCAGTCTCCGGTAGATATCACCGAAGCGCTTCTCGGCTGCCTCGTACTCTTTCTTGAATTCTTCGGTCGCTTCCCAGATAATCAGGGCGAATCTTTTGCTTTCTGACATTTTCGTTACCTCCTTATCCCGTTATTGTGCCAAGTGTTTGGGCGGAATGGTTCTGATGAATTCTGCTCTGAATCCTCCTCCCACCCAGAACATCAGCTTCAGGAAAGCGCAGGCAGCGGTGAAATTGACTTCTTCCGCGCCTGAGGTGCCGGACAAATCTGCCGGCGGTTCTCCGTAGCCGGAGATCTTAAAAAAAACCTTGCCGGTTTCATAGCCGCGCTCATCAAGAAATTCCTTGATCATGGGAATGGTCTCGGGCCGCAAACCGTCATTTGCCAGGACATAACCCAGGCCCCAGGCGCAGAGCGCCCTGACTATGAGCCGGGTAGATCCCTGCAATAACTGGTGGCCTTTATCCTTGCCATAATCCGGCCTTCGGCCGTGCCGCCATTCTTCATGCAGAGGCAGCAGGTATTCTGAAACGAAACGGGGATAAGGCGGTTTGAGCAGGTCTTCGTTTGGCTTTTGCAGGAATTCCAGAACCTTGTTGGTGGTTTCCAGACAACCGTTGTCATAGCCCACCAGGCAGCACTTCAGCTCTTTTAAGCAACGCTTGATGATGAGCTGGCCGCAGGTTGCGGCTATCTTCTCGTTGACGTGTTTCAGGCCGCCCAGGTAGAAATTGACGCGCGTCAGCCTTTCTTCCGATGTGCCGCCGTACTTGCCGGCGTAAGGCACGTCCATGCCGGAATAAAGAAGGCCGACCGCCTCTTCCTCGGTCACCACTGCTTTGCACCTGGCCACGAGCTGCTCCCAGGTTTCGATGCGGGAAATAGTTTTGACTGACATAGACTTACTCCTTTCTTTTCTGGCCGCCATATTCCTGGCGGCTTTTTCGGTCCTGTTTTAGCCTGTTTTACGGTAAAAATAGGTTGTTAAAAAGCATCACCTCCTTTAAATAGTATTTAAAAAGGGCTATCGATCAGCCCTCCATGTTTCTAATTAGCACCTTTTCATGATTTTGTCTATCAGGCGCTGTGCTTTATTTCAATGACGTCACCGTCCCGGAC
Organism: Minisyncoccota bacterium; assembly: GCA_028687495.1. GTDB lineage: Bacteria > Patescibacteriota > Minisyncoccia > Minisyncoccales > RBG-13-42-11 > JAQUAA01. The sequence continues at coordinate 17,793 of JAQUAA010000005.1, forward strand.
GACGTATTCTTTGCCCTCGGTCCTGATCAGCCCAGTTTCCCTGGCTCTGGCAAAACCGCCCGAATCCAATAATTCTTGCCAGTTTATCACTTCGGCCTTGATGAAGTGGGATTCAAAGTCGCTGTGTATCACTCCCCCGGCCTGAGGAGCAAGGCAGCCTTTTTTAACGGTCCAGGCCCGGGTTTCGTCGGGCCCCGTGGTAAAAAAAGTAATCAAGCCCAATGTCTCATATGCTTTCTTTATCAGAGAATCAAGTTCCGTTTCCAGAGGCAAGCCCAGGGCCCCTCTTTCTTCCCTGGTCAATCCCACCGCCTCAAACTCAGTCAGAACGTCTATTATCAGAAAAGGCCAGTTGTTCTTCCTGAATTTTTCAATCGTTTCCGGAGAAACTTCTTCGTCTTTGCCGTTGAGCAGATAAAGCCTCGGCTTCATGGTCAATAAATGGTAAGGATTTATGACTTTAAGCTCTTCCTCCGCGAACTCCTGTTCGCTTAAAATCTTGCCCTCTTCCAGAAATTTCTTCGCTTTAGAGAGAGTTTCCATTTCCCTTATGGCTTCTTTTTTGCCTGACTTCGCCTCCCCTTCCAGGGAACCCGCCACCTTGGTTACCGTTTCCAGATCCTTCAGCACGAGCTCCGTATCAAGAATCTCTTTTTCAGACAAAGGATCAACGTCTGACCTCGTGTTGATGATATCCTGTTTCTTAAAAGACCTTAAAACGTAAACCACGGCATCCGTCTCCCTGATGTTGGCCAGAAACTTGTTTCCCAGGCCTTCTCCCTTGTTGGCTCCTTTCACTAATCCTGCAATATCGAAAAACTCAACAGTGGTATATATTTTCTTTTGAGACTTGTTCAGTTCGGCCAGTTTATCCACCCTTTCGTCGGGCACGGCAACAACCCCGACGTTTGGGTCGATTGTGCAGAAAGGATAATTGGCCCGATCTACCTGTTTCTTGGTGATGGTTTCAAATAGGGTTGATTTGCCGACGTTGGGCAAACCGACTATTCCGATGGAAAGTGGCATATCCTCATTTATATCTCAAATCAAACAATTTACAACACCTCTTGACATTATTTGCAGACGGTATATAATACTCTCAGACGATAAGTCGAAGTAGCTTAGTCGAGTCTTTAACCTAAAAAATTAAAGTAGTAGTTAAGTGTAGCGGCTTAGAGTTTCAAGGTCGCTTTTTTAATTAGTAAGCTAAACGAAATTAAAATGGCATTTAATTCAGACAGAGGATTCGCTCCCAGAGAAACAGTCAAGGGCAATTGGAAATGCTCAGACTGCGGAGTAGAAATCACCGAGCTTCCTTTTCAGCCAGCTCCCGACAGACCAATTTACTGCAAGGAGTGCTGGTCAAAGAGGAAACCCAAAAGGGATTTCAGCAGATAATCCTCATAAAACAAAAAACCGCCTCAGGGCGGCTTTTTGTTTGTCAAAGTTTGGCGGCGCTTTCTCCGGCTAAGTGCCCGGTGCTCCAGCTCTGCTGGAGGTTGTAGCCGCCGGTCGGACCGTGGAGATTTATTATTTCACCGGCCAAAAACAAGTTCTCGATGATTTTCGACTTCATCGTTTTTGCATCGATCTCTTTCAGGGAAACGCCGCCTGAGGTGACGATGGCATTTTCAAAACCAAGAAGACCTGAAACCTGCATTTCCAATCCCTTCAGCAGCTTTACCAGTTTCTGCCTTTCTTCCTTGGTGATTCCATTGACCCGCTTTTCGGGGTTTATGAGGGATAAATCAATCATTACGGGAATCATTTTCTGGGGCAGCAGATCGTCCAGAGAGTTTTTGAACAGTTTATTGCTGTATTTTGAAAAATCTGACTTCACCCTTTTGTCCAGCGTCTCAAAGTTCAAAGCCGGTTTCAAATCCAAAACGAGTTTCACTTCTCCTTTTTCCAGAAGCTCAGCGATTCCCCTGCTCAGATCCAGGACGATGGGACCGGAAACGCCAAAATGGGTAAAGAGCATTTCGCCGAAACGCGAATCCTTCTTTTTATTGTTCTGGAAAACCGTCAGTTCAACGTTCTTCAGACTCAGGCCCTGGGCAGCTTTCGGCCAGTTTTCCTTGATTTTCAAGGGAACCAAAGCCGGCCTTAATTTGGTTACGGTGTGGCCCAGCTTTTCCAGCCACAAATAACCCTGACCGGTGGAACCGGTGACAGGATATGATTTGCCGCCGGTGCAAATGACATAGTTTTTGGCCGTAACTTTTCTGCTATCTTTCAAAACGACTTTTTCTATCCTGTTTCCGCTGCTGATAATCTCTCTCACTTCAGCTTTCGTCATCACCTCCACCTTTCCCTTTTTCAGATACTCAATCAAAACTCTCAAAACGTCCAAAGCGCTGTCGCTTTCCGGGAAAATTCTCTTGCCGCGCTCAACCTTCACGCCCAGTCCCATGTTCTCGAAAAATTCAATCGTTTCTTTGGGTCCGAAAACCGACAAAGGATATAAAAGAAAATCGCCTTCTTTGCCGTATTTCTTGACCATTTCCTTGGGATTGAATTCCGCCCGGGTGATGTTGCTTCTGCCTTTTCCCGTCAGTAGCAGCTTTCTGCCTAAATCCGGATTCTTTTCCAGAAGCAAAACACCGGCTCCCATTTCAGCCGCTCTGCCAGAAGCCATCATTCCCGCCGGTCCGCCGCCGATTACGATGACGTCAAAAACGTCTTCTTTCATAAACCCATCTTTTTTATTAAATAATTCCTCACTTTCAACTGCGTTTCAATGGTGTTTTCCAGTTCAATAGCCACAGTGTCTGAAAAATATTTCCTGGGGTATTTCTTAAGATAGTCCATCTGGGAAAGTTTTACCAAAACATGGGAATCGTACCGCCAGCTTACGTCCTCGAAATCGCGGCGCAGCACTTTCTGCATGCAGCTTAGATGATTGCAGCCGATTTTGTTCCTTTCCAGAACCCCGACATTGTACCTGAACTTTTCAGGATGCAGAAGTCTGTCGTCTTCCAGATGAGTCATATCCAGACAAATGCCGCCGAACTTCCTGATTTCTTTTTCGTTGAAAGGATCGTAAACGTTTTCAATGAAAATCATTTTCCTGTGTTTTAAGGAGTAATCGTAAATGAACGGGTATTCCGTATTGGTATGAATGTTAAATACTTTGGCCTTGAATTTTTCAATTAAGTAATCCAATTCAGCCGGTGCCATATCGTTTCTGATGTGGACGAAGGGGATGTTTTTGATGCCGGCTTTTTGCAAAAGACGGTATAACTTCTCCCTCTCTTCCTTTTTAAAACAAGTTGGGAAAAGGGCGACTTCTTTCAGTCCCAGTTTCCTGATTTCCTTTATTTTCGCCCGCCAGTCGGAACCGCGGGTAGTGGTGATGGAAACGAGAATCTTCCTCATTTTACAATTTTCCCTGTTTTATCTTTTCCCTCATCTTTTCGACGAAGCTGTTGAAAAAGTAAAGGTTGTGAAACGTTAACAGGGACAAAGCGGTGATTTCTTTTGCCCGGAATAAATGCGAAATGTATCTCCTGCCATAAGTTTTACAAACAAAACAGGAACACTTTCTGTCTAAAGTCTTTCCGTCTCTGAGAAAAATCTCTTTTGACAGGTCCAATTTTCCTTCGGAGGTAAAAGCAATTCCCCTGCGGGCATAATGCGTGGGAACGTTGCAGTCGAACAGATCCACTCCCCTTTCAATGATTTTAGGAATGTCTTCCAGGTAGCCGATGCCCAGAAGATGCCTCGGTTTCTCTTCCGGCAGTTCTTTCATCGTCCAGTTCAGCATTTCCAGCATTTTCTTTTTATTGTCGCCGAATTCACCGCCGATGCCGAAACCATCGAAATCCAAACCTCCGATAAATCTGGCGCTCTCAATCCTCAAATCCCTGAATTTTCCCCCCTGGACGATGCCGAAAAGTGCCTGCCTTGATTTTTTCGCATCCAGACAAATCTTCGCCCACTTGTTGGTTTTTTCCAAAGATTTCCTGGTGTATCCGTAATCGGCAATGGGAGAAGTGCATTCGTCAAAAGCGAAAATAATGTCGGCTCCCAGTTTTTCCTGGATTTTAACAGATTCTCTGGGACCCAGAAACACTTTTTTGCCGTCCAGAAAAGAACGAAAATAAACTCCGTCCTGGGTTATTTTCAGTAACTTTGGCTGCTGGCCGTAGCCGATTTCATCCTCCCGCTTTTCTTTCAGTATTTTGCCGGTTCCAAAATCCCTGCCGAACCCCAGACTGAAAACCTGGAAACCGCCCGAGTCAGTCATCAATGGTTTCGACCAATTCATGAACCGATGAAGACCGCCTGCTTTCTCGATAATTTCCTCCCCGGGTTTTAAATGCAGATGATAAGTGTTGCAGATTAGAATCTGACTTTTCGTTTCTTTTGCTTCTTCCGAAGTCAGGGTTTTCACCGCCGCCTGGGTCGCCACCGGCACCAAACAGGGCGTCTCGATGACGCCGTGTTTGGTTTTCAGTAAACCCAGTCTCGCACTGCTCTTTTTCGATTTTTTAACAATTTTAAATTCGATCATCTATTAAATTTTGTCATTTTTAATCTTTTTTGTCTATGAAAACAGTCAGCCCCGGCTTCTTTTTTAAAAGATCGCCGGGGCTTCATGAAGGAACAATGATTCTGAAGGAATGGTATTCCGCTTTGTAGGGCTGGGAAAAGACGCTGAGCTTTTCCACTCTGGCTTCTTTGGGACCTCTTCTGGCCCACTCGATCACCCTGTCTACGCTTTCCTCTTCCCCTTCGAGAACCGCCCTGACCTGGCCGTCCCGAAGATTCATAACGTTGCCGCAGACCTTAAGTTTTCTGGCCTTTTCTTCCATTTTGCTGCGAAAGCAGACGTTCTGGACCTTGCCGGCGATAAAGACGATCTTTCTCACCATCTTCATTTCTAGGACCTCCTTTCCGTATTCTCTTGAAAAATATCGAGTGTTTGATTGTAGAACGAAACAGCGAAAAAATCAACAGAAAAGACTCCGGAATTCTCCCCGCATTAAGCAGTTTGAAATTCCGGAGCCTTTGTCTTAGCCACTAAAGGCGTCTGGACGCCGATAAGCTGTGGCGGAATCAGAACCTTCAGGGCTCTTGGCAGGATGGAAACTTGGTATTCCTTTTCGATGGGCATCACCTCTCCGTCCACTTCGCAAGGCAGCAAGTCTGAAGAAGAAACGGTCAGCGAAGCCGTTTTGAGACACCTGACCTGCGGCAGACCGACGTGCTTTCCCTTGGTGGCGCGAAACAGAATCTCCAGAGCCTTTGCTTTTCCGGCCTTATTGATCAGACAGACGTCGAACAGGCCGTCGGACAGGTCAGCCTCAGGAGCTATTTTGAAGATCGCGCCGTAAGTGACGCCGTTCAGCACAGCCAGCAGACAGGCTTCTGTCTCGAAACTGAAACCGGGACCGGACAAGCTAAGGCGGTACGACGGAAATCCCAGGAAAATCTTCTGCGAAGCATTGAGCAGGTAAATCAGGTCTTTGGGCAGGAAGCCGTACTTTTCCTTGAATTTCTTGGTCATCTCGACGACCAGTGCGTCAAACCCGAAACTGACGACGTTCAAGAAGTATTTCTTTCTGTTCTTTGCCGTCAGCAATCCGATGTCGACAGAACTGGTTTGTCCGTTCCTGATGACCTGCAAAGCGTCTTCGAAACCCGACGGGATGCCGATGTTTTTGGCGAAGTTGTTGCCCGTGCCGGCCTGGATGAATCCCAGTCTCGGCAAAGTTTCCACCGGAGCACCGCTTAGCATCATGCCGTTGACCAAGAGATTCTTGGTGCCGTCTCCGCCTACTCCGACGAGAGTGTGGACGCCGTCTAAGGCTGCTCTTTTCCCCAGGGCGAAAGCCGAATCGGGCCCCTCCCGGGAAGTGTAAACGACCGATGCCTCGACTCCCCATTCCCTGAACATCATCTCTATTCTTTTTCCGTAGACCAAACCTTTTCCTTTTCCTGCTTCCGGATTCACGGCAAACATTAAACCCTGATTTTCCATCCTAATCACCTCCTTTCCTTATTAACTACTTAATGAACCATTTGTTCATTCCGACCTTCTTGGTACTCAAAGATCGTATCTTATTTCAAAGGCCTTGAATTCGGCCTGATAATCTTCCCAGATAACGTCTAAAGCCTCTATTTTAGCCCAAATTGGGCCTTTTCTAGCCCAGTTTACCAGTTTCTCGACATTCTGCCTATCCCCCTCGAAAACCGCCTCAACCCGACCGTCCCTCAGGTTTTTCACCCAGCCCTGAACCCCTGATTTCTCTGCTTTCTTCTTGGTATTTTCCCTAAAAAAAACGCCCTGAACTCTGCCAAAAACAAAAATATGGGCTCTGATTTTTTCGTCCTTTTTCGGATTTTCCTTTCTCTTAAGAAAATCGAACATCATCCGCTTTTTATTTATCTCATTAACGGCGGCAAAACTTTGGTCATGGCGTAAAACGCCGCAAAGACCAAAAGTATTATTACCGCGATGACTTCAAACTTTAACATATGTTTGTTTTTATGGAAATGGAGGCGTATATTTTTCTCCGGGCAAAATGGGATAATTACTCGGAGCGGTGTAATCAGGATGTGATCCTGCCGGAATCGCTCCCGACTCTTTATTCTTTTCTCTGAAAAACAAAGTTAAAAGAAAAATTATTAAAACTAAAGAAATTACAACAACGATGATGAAAATCCGATTTTCCTTGCTGGTTGGAGATTCTCCGTTCATAATGTTTGTTTAATTTATTTTTCCCATCTTCCCCATTTGGTATAGCCCGAACCCGTTCTTTCCAGTCTGCTTGCGCCGATGGTATATTCGCAGCATAGTCCCACGCAGCTTCGCCCGCCGCCGCAGTCCTGATTGCAACAGGGTTCATACCAGTAATAATAAGTCGTATTGTTAAGAGGATCCGTTGGCAGAACTCCCATGATTCCATTCCCAACAATTCCCTGCCAAATGCCGCTGCTGGAACACCAACTGCTGCCGGTGCAGCTCGTGCAGGAAGGACAGGCGGGGCAACCGCAGCTATCGCTTCCTAAACTGCTGTCGCAGCAAGCTTCTCCCGGGAACTGGCCGAATTTATCCCAGTAAACCAATAAGGCCTTTTCCAACTGCTGTACGTCCCGCTGCCTGACGCCATCTCTCGCTTTGGCTCTGGCGCTCTGAAGATTAACCAAAATAATACTCGAAAGCAGACCGATGACGGCGATGACCACCAATAATTCAATCAGCGTAAATCCTCTTTTTTTATCAAAAGAAAACATAAAAAAGTGGGCACTAGAGGACTTGAACCTCTGGCCTTTGCAATGTGAGTGCAACGCTCTAACCACTGAGCTAAGTGCCCCTAGTTTATTTGTCCCCCATAGATCAAAATAGCAGAATTCCGGCAAACAGAAAAGGGGCAAAGAACTTTTGAAAGTCCGTTGCCCCCTTCTCTCTTTTTTTATTTTTACATCACGTCCCTTGCAGCGTATTCCGCAGCGCCGTTATCTTCCTTCCCTGGCAGCAAAGCCATTCCCAGAAAACGTAGCATTCGATGGCAAAGACGGGAAAACCGAGATATCCCACTACCGGCATCTCGAAGATCTTTATGTCCCCGAAGATGGGCACGTCGTAGGTCCACTTGAGACCGGCCCAGTAATTCCATCCTTCCCAGAGCAAGCCGCAGATGAGACCGGTCAGCAGAAGCCGGTAAAGGTTTCTGATTTTCCCCCGCCTCAGTTCCGAGAACAAGCTGTGGCCGCCGTTCGCTTCCACGCCCGGATCCAGCAGAAAGATAACCGCCAGCCAGATCATCCAGAAAAAGTGTTTCGGCCAGAACAAAGGAAGGACGAGCATTCCCAGACCGACGACCCGCCAGACAAGCTGAGGTTGGCCCCATTTCTCCCACTTGAAGAACCTGGCCATTTTCTCCCAGCCGAGAAAGCTCAATCTCCGCCCCAGGCAGAAATACTTCAGCAGATCGTGCGTTTCCAGGACGCCGGGAAGCACCGAGCCGAAAGCCAGGAATTTGAAGGCGAATTTCCAAGTGGGACTGAAAGCAAAGACGCCGCTGCTAGGAGTAACTGGAGAACCGGTGTATCCCCAGTTGGCGAGCTGCATGTTGATCAGCTCGAAAAACTCCCAGAAGAAGTACGAGCTGACGATCAGCAGCAAAAACTTAGCTTTGAGTCCGGGAATCAGGGATTTGCCGCGACGCCAGAAAAGCAAGCTGTCGACGGTCAGAATGTACGACCACCAGACGAAGACGTAAAAGTAAGTCGTGACCGGTTCAACCCTGGCCAACA
>JAQUAA010000037.1 GCA_028687495.1 Minisyncoccota bacterium
CCCTGATAAACACCGAAGACAACCGCCAGGACGATTAAACCTATAATAACTGTTTTTTTATTCATCGTTTATCATTTTAACGCTTTTAAAATTAAAACTCAAGCGTCCCGCCTTGTGGATAAATCGGCTTTTTAATTCCGGAGATTGTTCTAAAATATAACAACGCATAAAAAAGGTCGATTTTTAAGTTTTTCATAAAAATATCCTCAGTATTATATGCAACAATTATTTGCTTTATTCGGCACAAGCCAGATCCAGTGGATTCTGATCCTGATCGCGGTTGACGTGGTCCTGGGCGTAATCGGCGCCCTGATGAAAAAAGAGTTCCAACTGGGCAAACTGGCCGGTTTCATGAAAAGAGGAATCCTGAGTTACGTTCTGGGTTTTGCGATTTTGGAAATAGTCGCCCAGGTCTTGCCCGCTTTAGCCATGTTCACCGCTGTCGCCTATTTCTTGATTCTCTTGGCTTTGGTAGGTTCGATACTCAGCAATCTCGGAAAATTCGGATTGAAGCTGCCCAGCATTTTAACGAAATAGAAAAGATTTGTGAAACAAAAAAAACGCCCGCCCGGGCGTTTTTTTATTCCTTAAGATTCTTTTTTAACCACGACTTGATGCCAGTCGTCGTAACAGACTATTCCCTGGAAAATCAGTCCCCCCAGAAATCCGGAAGCGAGCTGGACGGGCACCGGAGAAACTTTGTAAAAAAGGATCAAAGGCAAGATTCCCAGAGCCAGCAGCCAATGATGAAGATGCAGCCTGTATTTTCCGAAATGCAAAACGAGCGATTTCAGTTTCGGGGAAAAGAAAAGGGCGGAGAAATAACCCACAACCATTGCCAAATAAACCTCTATGGAAAACAGGGCTATGGGTGCTCCGAAAAATATTTTCAGGTTATTTATCTTTCTCATAATAAAATCCGTGCGGGGACTAAGGGAATTGAACCCCTATCAGCGGTTTTGGAGACCGCAGTTTTGCCGTTAAACTAAGTCCCCAGTGCTTTTGCCTTGAGCATTATCTCAATTATCTCTTCGCCTCTTTGTGCACGGTGTTCTTCCTGCACCATTTGCAAAATTTCTTCAACTCCAACTTCTCAACAGCTTTTTTCGATTTGCGGGTGAAATAGTTGATTCTTTTGCATTCCTGGCACTGGAGTTTTGAAAATGGTCTTTTTTTAACTGCCATATGTTTTTTTTATTTTTTTCACTTCGCTATCGCTCGTGAGCCTGAGGCCGGGATTGAACCGGCGACCTCGTCTTTACCAAAGACGTGCTCTGCCAACTGAGCTACCCAGGCGGAATTCTGTGGGTAGGGAGGGATTCGAACCCCCGTAGCCCGAAGGCATCTGATTTACAGTCAGACCCGATTGGCCGCTCCGGCACCTACCCGCTGATAATACTAAATAATGATAATAGGATAGCAGAAAAATTTCTAATTGCCAATGGCTTTCTGGTACTTCTTCCGCCACTCTTGGATTTTTTGATGATGCCCAGAAAGCAGAACTTTCGGCACCCGCCATCTTGCTTTCTTTTTAGGCTCAAACACTTCCGGTCTCGTGTATTGCGGATATTCGATGAATCCTTTTTCTTTGGTGATTCTTTCCTTAAGCAGTTCCGGTTTGCCCAAGACGCCTGGAATCAACCTGGCTATTGTTTCCGTCACTATCATTGCCGGCAATTCTCCTCCCATCAAGTCGTAATCGCCGACGGACAGTTCCACGTCGGCAAGGTGTTTGGCCACCCTCTCGTCCACTCCTTCGTAACGGCCGCAGATCATGATTATCTGGTTAAGTTTTGAAAACTGATAAGCTAATTTCTGATTGAATTTCCTGCCCCGGGGCGTGAACAAAATCACTTTCGCCCTTTTGTTTTTCTTGATCTTCTTCATTGCCCTGTAAATCGGCTCCACTTTCAGCACCATGCCCAGTCCCCCGCCAAAGGGCCGGTCATCGACCGTCTGATGACGGTCCCGGGTATAGTCCCTCAGATTATGGATGTTAATCTTAACCAGACCGCGTTCTCCCGCTTTTTTAATAAAAGATTCTTTGAGGTAAGAATCGAAAATCTTCGGAAAAATTGTGATGATGTCGAACTTAATCATGCGAAAAAGAAAACAGGGCTATCACAATGATAGCACTGTTTTCACTTGATGTAAACTTTAAGAGTCAGTTTACAATTTCAGATCTTCAATAGATGCTGCTTTTCTTTCTCGAATAACTCTACCGCCTTCTGGTTCTTCGATCTTCAAATTCACTCTTGCGTGATTCTTAAGACCGACGATGCGAACCAAATTTCTGATTGCTCTGGCAGTAGAACCAGCTTTTCCGATGATCTGACCCATATCTTCAGGGTTAACTTTCAAAGAAAGCAGAACCCCCATCTCATCAACCTTGCGGTCGATTTTGACGTCTTCCGGGTGATCAACCAAAGCTTTGATGATGGACTCAAGAAAGTCCTGATCGCTTGTTTTTTTCTCAGCCATGAATCTTTCAGTATTACAGATAATTGATATTAACGACCTTTGCTTGAATTACTGCTAATCAATATTTTAATTTATTTTCGGGCCTTGTCAATAGAGCCCAGAAGTGCTCCCCCAACAGGAGGAGAGAGAATCATTCTGTTGGGAAAGCGCTTCTGGAGAGGAGGGTAATCAGAATTCTGATCGCCCTCCTCTTACAATCTCCGGCTAACGCCAGAGATGTCTGTTATCGCGGAGCCATTGTAAGGTCGCCTCGTCTTTTTTCGCCTTGGCTTTCGCTTCGGCGGCATGATAAGACTCTTCGGCCTCGGTTCGCGCGACATGTCTGTCGTGCTTCTCCATAACAGCGGCAACTGACGCATCTTTCGGCAAACCGTTTCTCGACACTTCTTTCTCCTTTTGTGCTCATTGAGTTTAAAACTCGTGAGCGTAAAGTTATCTCCTGCCTTGCACTAACTTGTCGAACTCTTCCCTGCCGTGGTCTCGCCTTAGTATGGCAAGCCAATGGGCATGTTGAGCCATCTTCCGCGCTTCTTCATCGGTGAATTTTCGATCACCGTTGCCGAACCTCTCAAGCTTCATCAGGGCTTCCACTATCTTGAAGGTCTGAGTCGGAGACTCTTTTTCAGCGATTTCGATGAACCGCCTGCGAAGCTCCGGATCATCAAGTAAGAGAAGGGGCGCCGACCAAGCTTGGAGTTTGTACAGGGGATGACTGATCATACCTGCATTAGGTGTAGTCATGCTTTTGGTCCTCCTTTCTTTTCATTCCCTATTCATTTGTATTATGTAAACGAGCTAGGCTCGATTAAACGTTGTCAATAATCAATTTTCTTCTAAAGATAAACTGAAATTAGATTTAGTATATACTGAATAATTTGAAATGTCATATATTTATAATATTTTTATATTCCCATCTTTCAGCTCACTTCCTTTGAAATGGGCTGAAATTGGGAGGGGAATTTGCGACGTGCAAGAGATTTCGCTTACTCCCCTCATGTGGCGCTGCGTTTTAGTTCAATTGGCAGCGTATAAGGGATGCGGTCCGTTGAAACCGCAACCGCAGAAGTAGGTTTCCGGGAATTTGTCCCGAGGCCCCAGCTGCTGGTAAGAACCACAGTTAGGGCAGTGATTTAGGGCTTCCTCCCGGGAAACCATCTGGTAATACGGCAGAGGCCAGTGGACTCTATCATAGTTCCAGTAGGGAAAATTCTTTCCCAGCTTCTTGGCGAGTTCCTGAAACCTTGCGGTTCCCGGAAACTCACGCTTTAAAGCTTCCTGCGGTCCCCTTGTCAGTTCAACCACCTTGCTGATAATACCGTTAAACATCCTTTTCTCCTTTCCTTATTTTGTTTTTTTTTAATGAAATAGGCGGCTCTCAGAGAGAGTCGCCTGGTCAAATGTCAAACTTTATACTCTCTCCTCTTGATGATTGTATTATATCATATATCTTAATTTTGTCAAGAGAAGAGGTTATTCGGTCTTGGGCGGTTCTTTGGGAGTTTCTTCCGCCGGTTTTTCCTCTTTTACAGCTGGTTGTTCGGCCGGTTGAGGATTAGTTTCAACGGGTGCGGCCGGTTGAGGAGCGGCTTCAACGGACGCAGCTGCGGGAGCAACCGGAGCAACTTCTGCCTCAGGTGCTGCTTCGGCAGGAACAGCTTCTTTGTCTTTCTTCAGCTTTCGGTAAATTTTAATCTTTTTCCCCTCGATGATTTTTTCCTGGACCAACATATTATGGACCGTTTCCAGGGGCTGGGCCCCGACTGACAGCCAGTATTTGATCCTCTCCTGTTTCAAGACTTTCTCTTTGGTCAGAGGATTGTAAAAACCGACTTCTTCAACAAACTGACCCGAAGTCGATGATCTTGTTTTTTCAACCACCACTATCTTGAAAGACGGTTGATTTTTTTTGCCTGTTCTTAGAAATCTGATGACTAACATATGTTTTTATTTCATTTACCAGCCCTCTGTTTTAAGGGCGTTTTTCGCCGCCTCGATCTCGGCTTCCTGTTTTGAAGACCCTTCGCCTTCTGAAATCAGGTCGTCCTTGAGAAAAACTCCGATGATAAAGTGTTTGGCGTGATCCGGTCCCCACTCTCTAAGGACTTTATACACGGGAGTGACTCCCAATTTATCCTGGGCTTCTTCCTGGAAGCGGGATTTGGCGTCCCTGAAAAGACCTTTTTCGATGATTTCGTCTAACTTTGAAATTAAATTTTTCTTGATGAATTCCCGGCAGTTTTTGTACCCGGAATCCAGGTAAGCGGCGCCCATCAGCGATTCGAAGGTGTTGGCTAAGATGTACTGCCTGGCTTTTCCTTTTTCTTTGGCTTCCCCCCTGGAAAGAAGCAGGAAATCGTCCAGCCCCAGCTCTCTGGCAACTTCCGAAAGCATTTTAGCATTAACCAGGGACGCCCGCCAATTGGTCAGTTCGCCTTCCGAATTCTTGGGATACTTTTCGAACAGGTATTCGGTAACGATCAGTTCCAAAACGGCATCGCCCAGAAACTCCAGTCTTTCGTTGTGCTGCAGATTAAGTTTCGGATTTTCGTTCAGATAAGAACGATGGCAGAAAGCCTGAGTCAGCAAATTTTTATTTTTAAATTTCAATCCTACTTTTTTTTCAAACTTGGAAAAATCCTCCATTGTGTTATTGTTTTTTTTCTAATTCTTTGAAAACCGTTCCCAGAACCCCGTTAACGAATTTTCCCGAACTCTCTCCCCCGAAAGATTTGGCCAGTTCAATGGCTTCGTTAATGGCGACTTTGGGAGGAACTTCTTCCTTGTTGGCGTATAAAAGCTCGAACAGGCCGATTCGTAAAATGTTCCTGTCGACGATCGTAATCTGGTTAATGGGCCATTCGGGAGCGGCTTTTTCGATGATTTTATCGATCGAGGGCAAATGCTGGACGACGCCGGTGATTATCTGCCAAATGAGACCCGTGTCTTCGAGCCCCGGCCCGAATTCTTTTATGTTCTTTTCAACGACTTTTTCCAAATCCCCTTTCTTGCCTCCGAAATCCCATTCATATAAGCTCTGCATCGCTATTGATCTGGATAGATGTCTGGATGC
>JAQUAA010000006.1 GCA_028687495.1 Minisyncoccota bacterium
CCCCCACCACTTTTTCAATACCAGGATTTGCCGGCACTGACAGATACACCAAATTTTACGGCAAATCTTCCCAAGCCATGTCAGGCGGCCTTAAGGAAGAAGTTTCCAAGGTGACGAAAGAAGATTTGACCCTGGCAGAGGAAACTCTGACCAAACAGGTCAAGACGGAATGCGAGAATCTGTTAAAAAGCGATTTGCAGGCGGATGAAACCTCGTCAAAATTCAATTATTTTCCAGACAGCATTCAAACCGAAATCACGGAGAAAATTTCTTTAGCCACGGCCGGAGCCGAAGCGGCGGATTTCAAATCTCAGGTTAAAGCAACTTGCAAAACGCTTATTTTCAAAAAAGAAGATTTCGATGAGTTCGTTCTGGATTCGATTTCGTCTAAGGTCCAGGAAGGAGAGAAACTTTACGAAGAAAGCCTGAAGACCGATTATTCCGCCGATACCGTCAATCTGGAATCGGGTAAAATTATTCTTTCCTTGAAGATCTCGGGCAAGGTTTATGCGGATGTCGATGTCTCTCAATTCAAAACCGCTTTAACGGGCAAGTCGTTGTTGGAAAGCAAGATGTTTTTAGAGGGACAGCCGAAAATCACCAAAGCCAAGGTGAATCTCTGGCCCTTCTGGGTTAGATCGGTGCCGAAAAACGAGAATAAAATCACATTCAAGATAATTATTGACTAGTTTAAGGAATTTTGCTAAACTAAAAAATTGCCTCTTAAATGGATAAAAATTTTTTAAGAAAAACGGGCACGATTACCGAAGCTTTACCCAGTACTCATTTTAAGGTGAAACTGGATTCGGGAGAGGAAATTTTATGCCATTTGGCGGGGAAATTAAGAATGTTCCGAATTAAGATTTTGCCCGGAGACCGCGTTACCGTAGAAGTCAGTCCATACGATCAGAAAAGAGGCAGAATAGTTTACAGAGAAAAGTGATCAGATGAAAGTAAGACCATCAGTCAAAAAAATTTGTAAAAATTGTAAAATCGTCCGCAGAAAGGGGCGAATTTATGTCATTTGCGAAAGAAATCCCAAACACAAACAAAGACAAGGATAAAAAATAAACATGCCTAGAATTGCGGGAATCAATATTCCCGAGAACAAACACATAGAAGTAGCTCTGACCTATATCTTCGGCATAGGTCGTTCTTTAGCTAAGTCAATTTTAGCCCAGGCCCAAATTAAGCCGGAGAAGAAGGCGTCGGAATTGACGACCCAGGAAGTTTCCCAGTTAAAAGACATTATTGAAAAAAAATACAAAGTCGAGGGAGAACTGAAAAGAGAAATAATGATGAACATCAAGCGATTGAAGGATGTGGGATCCTGGAGGGGCATCCGCCACATAAAAGGACTGCCGGTGAGAGGACAAAGAACCAGAACGAACACGAGAACCGTCAGAGGAAACGTTAGAAAGACAGTGGGCTCTGGAAGAAAACCGGCGGCTACGCCAACCTAATATGGGAAAAAAACGCATAATCAAACAAACCGAAGCGGAACTTCTGAAAGAAGGAGAAAAAGCGGAAGGAAAAGCCCAAAAAGAAACCAAGGAAACCCTTAGAAAAATCCAAGAGGGGAGAGTTTACATTTCTTCCTCTTATAACAATACCATCATCACCTTGGCCGATTCCCAGGGTAACGGTTTGGGCTGGGTAAGCGCGGGCAGCATCGGTTTTAAGGGAACCAAGAAAGCCACTCCCTTCGCCGCTTCAAAGGTGGCTGAGGCAGTTTGCGATCTGGCGAAAAAAATCGGGATTGAAAAAGTAGAAGTTTTTGTCAAGGGAATCGGTTCGGGACGCGAGTCGGCCATAAGATCTCTGGTTGCCAGGGGACTGGAAGTGGCGGCGATTAAAGACATTACTCCCATTCCTCACAACGGTTGCCGTCCTCCCAAGGCGCGCCGAGTGTAATTTTAATCAATACTATGAAGGATTCCAGATGTAAAAAATGTCGACGCTTAGGCGTAAAACTATTTTTAAAAGGGGATAAGTGTTTATCTCCGAAATGCCCCCTGAGCAGAAAACCGTATTATCCCGGTCCCAAAGCGAAAAAGAGGGTAAAGGGAATTTCCGAGTACGGCAAAGAGCTGAAAGAAAAACAAAAACTGAAAAACTGGTATAATTTGGAAGAGAGACAATTTCATAAATACGTCAGGGAAATTTTGAAAGCCCGCGGCAAGGTGGCCGATGCCGGAGACACCTTAGTTAAAACCCTGGAGAGCAGGTTGGATAACGTAGTTTTCAGATTGGGATTCGCTACTTCGAGAACAGCCGCCAGGCAATTGATTTCCCACCGTCATTTTATGATAAACGGAAAGGCGATGAACATTCCCAGTTATTTGGTGAAAAAAGGAGATGAAATCAGGGTAAAGCCGAATTCTGCGAAAAAAACGGTTTTTAAAAATTTATCACCGAGCTTAAAAAAGCACACGCCTCCGTCTTGGCTGAAATTGGACGCCGAGCATCTCGGGGGAAAGGTCACAGGAGTTCCGAATATAATGGAAGCTGCCCCGCCGGCAGAAATTTCATCCATCTTCGAGTTTTATTCGAAATAATATTTAATAAAAAATTATGATCAATTTACCCAATCCGCCAAAAATCGTCAAAAAAGAAGGCAACAAAGCCTTGTTCGAAATAGAAGCACTCTATCCCGGCTACGGGGTGACCATCGGTAATTCCCTGAGAAGAGTTTTACTTTCTTCTCTTGAGGGAGCGGCAGTCACCCAGATGAAAATCAAAGGCGTTTCTCACGAATTTTCAACGATTGCCGGGATCACGGAAGACGTGATCACGATCATGCTCAATCTTAAGCAACTGAGATTCAAACTCTTCAATACCTCGGAGCCCCAAAAGGCGACTCTTAAGGTAAGGGGAGAAAAAGAGGTCAAGGGAAGCGATTTTGAACTGTCGAGTCAGGTGGAATTGATAAATAAAAATTGTCACATCGCCACCCTTACCACCAAATCCTCCGAATTGGAAATGGAAATTCAGATTGAAAAAGGAATCGGTTATTCTCCCAGAGAAGGAAGGACGAAAGAAAAATTGGAAATCGGCGCCATTCCCTTGGACGCCATCTTCACCCCGGTAAAGAGGGTAAGTTACAGAATCGAGAACATGAGAGTCGGGGAAAGAACGGATTACGACAGGTTATTTCTGGAGGTTGAGACCGACGGAGTAATTTCTCCCGAGGAAGCGATGCTGCAATCGTCGGAGATCTTGGTGAATCATTTTTCCCTGTTGGCGGAAACGCTTAAACCCAAAGCCGTGCCAGTCGCGAGGGAAGCGCAGAAAAAGGAAAAAAAACCTGACAAAAAGAAAAAAGTGAAACATGAGAAAGTTAAAAAGAGGAAGAAAACTAAGTAGGGAAAAAGATCAGAGAAAAGCCCTTTTGAAGTCGTTGGCGGCCGCTTTGATATTGGGGGAAAAAATTAAAACTACCGAGGCCAAAGCCAAGGAAATGTCTTCCTTCGTGGAAAAACAAATCACTCGGGCTAAAATAAATGATCTCCACAGTCGCAGAATACTGGCGAAATTTTTCACCGGAGACGTAGTAAAAAAAATGATGAACGAAATCGGCCCCCGCTACAAAGAAAGAAAAGGGGGATATACCAGAATCATCAAATTGGGTCAAAACAAATCCAACGCCGCAAAAATGGCGTTTATAGAATTAGTTAAATAGATGGCAAGAAAAACTCAGACAATCGATGCTTCCGGAAGAATATTGGGCAGACTGGCAGTAGAAATAGCGATTTTATTAATGGGCAAAGACAATCCGGAATTCGCTCGCTATAAGGATATCGGCGACGTTGTCGTCGTCAAAAACGTTGATAAGATTAAGTTCACCGGGAAAAAATTTGAGCAAAAAAAATATTACCGTCATTCGGAATATTTGGGAAGCTTGAAGGAGACGTCTCTTAAAAAATTTTTTGAGAAGAGTCCCGGCGACGTACTGAAAGAAGCGGTTTTCGGAATGCTTCCCAAGAACAAATTAAGGGCGAACATGATGAAAAGATTAAAGATAGAAAAATAACATTTATGCCAAGAACCAAGAAAACAACTTCTCAAAAGACGAAAAAGCCGGCTGAAAAGAAAGTCAGAAAAAGCAGGAAAGTTTCGGTTGTAAAAGATGCGGAGAAACCCAAGGTGAAAAAAGAGAAGTATTTTGAGGGCGTGGGAAGAAGAAAAACATCCATTGCCAGAGTGCGGTTTTTCCCCCAAACGGAAAAAAGTTTTTCAGTCAACGAAAAACCGCTGGAGGGATATTTCCCGACAAAAGAACTTCAATATACGGTTTTGTCCCCGTTAAGCCTGATGTCCCTGGAAGAGCAATCTAAGGTTATGGTGAGGGTAAAAGGAGGAGGAATCAGTTCTCAGGCTGAAGCGGTAAGACACGGCATATCTAAAGCGCTGGTTCTTTTTAATGCTGATTTCAGAAAGAAATTGAAAAAGGCCGGGTTTTTGACCCGCGATCCGAGGATGAGGGAAAGGAAAAAATTCGGCTTAAAAAGAGCCCGCCGGGCACCGCAATGGGCGAAAAGATAATGTACTCAATGAATCTGCGATTCATTTCCATCTTCAATGTTAAAAGAACTCATTGACCAATTTTATCTGGACAGGCACAGGGACAGGGAACAGCATCACTTTTATATTACCGATGCCGGTAAATGCGGCCGGGCTACTTTTTTTAAATTCAAGAATGTGCCCCGGGAGAAAATGGAAGCCAGGATTTTAAGATTGTTTGATCACGGAGATTACATCCAGATGCAGATTCTGAATACTTTATTCAGTTTGGGAGTGGTCAGGGCTTCGGAAGTCAATATCCCTCCCCAGGAATTGGTTTCGGGAAGGGCCGATGCCATCATCACGCTGAACAACGAACTCTACGTGGTTGACTTCAAAAGCATGAACAGCATGATTTTCAAGAAATTGGAAGAACCCAAAGAAGAAAACGTCAACCAAATTCAACTTTACCTCCATTATTTCAAGATTCCCAGAGGCATTCTCTTGTATATCAGCAAAGACACTTCTGAGTTGAAGGAATTCGTAATTAAGTATGATTCCGCTTTAGCTCGCGTTCTTCTGAAAAGTTTGGAAACTCTGAAAACAAAAATCGACAAAAACGTCGTTCCCGAAAGACTGGCCGATTATCCGGATAACTGGCAGTGCCAATATTGCCAATTCAGAGAAATTTGCGGTATGGCCAATGGCGGAGATATAAAATGGGAAGAATTCAAGAAAAAAATAGAATCAAGGGAGCAAACCCTGGGAACCGTATAAAATAGATTCGGTTAAAATATACAATCTTTTTTCGCTTTCACTCCAGAATATTTCTGGAGTTTTTGTTTCGGCTATTTCTACGATGTTGATTCCGTCTCGGTTGTCTATTTCACTGATTTTTATTTTATTGCCCGCGCTGAAAACCAAATGATCTGAAGTTATCCAGAAGAGATCGTTTATCTTATCCGACAGCCTTACTAAAAAAACTTTTTCACCGGCTGATTTGGCCGGCTGATCATACGTGTCCGCCAGAAAAAGAATCCAAATTTCGTTGTTCGAAACGTAAGCCAGTTTCTTGAGATCCGGGGAGACTTTCAGAATATTTACCCCCCCGGCAAAATTATCGAAATTCTTAGATTCCGGATTAAACAAATACAGATTGTCGCTTTCTTTCAGAAAGATGTAGTTCGCAAAAACCTCCAAAGAATACTCGGTCTCCTGTTTTACGGGGAAGGGATCCGAAGTGATTATTTCTCCGTTCTTAAAAAGAAAACCCGTTTCGTCCAAATAATAAACATCATTATTATTCATTTCCTTGTAAGCAAGGGAATCTTCAACCGGCGGCGGGGTAGGTTCCGTTTCGGTCAAAACCGCCGGCGTTTTATCGATTTCCAAGGTAAAATTTTTAATTTGTTCCCTAGTTCCGACTTCCAGATAAGCCTTTTTTGAATCGTCGGAAAAAGTTAAATTCATCAAATCCGCTTCCTTTAAAGAAATATCGGTTTCGCCGATCAGACGGCTTTTTATTTTCTTATCCAGCTCGTAAAGTTTCAGGGCCCAGCCGAGTTGCTCCTTTTCCTTCAGGATTATTTTCTTTTGATCGGGAGAAAACCAAAAACTTTCCGTTCCCTGGTTGATAACGTCAAAATTTATAGTTTGGGGGAATAAAACTATGTTTTTGGCTTCGGTCACCTCCCTTTCTTTTATCTCCAGGTTTTTCTGCCAGGAGTAGAAGCCATCTTTCTTTATTTCTATTTGATATTTCCTGGGCAATAAGTTTTCAATCAAAATTGAACCGAAGAAAAAGTCGGTCTTTTTCTCCAGGGTTCCGTTAAGGTAAACTTCAGCTTGTTTTGGGATAATTTTTAAGAAAAGGCCGCCCGTATTGGTAACCTTTCTGTTTTCAAGATCGATCCGGTATCCCTGGGAATACAAAATAGCCGCTGGGGCAATCAACAGAAACAGGGCCAAGAGAGTTAAGAATATGATTCTGCGGGTTTTTTTCGTCACAATCCTTTATTATACTACCTTGAATAATTAATTTCGATACCTTGACAAAATCATAAAAAATATTCAAAATAGCTTAGGTCTTTGTTATGGACTATTATATGGATAATCTCTAGATAGGAGGGTCTAAGATGAAAAGATGGATTGTTTTACTGATTGTTTTGACTTTCTTTCAGACGTTTTCACTGCAGGCGGCTGAAGCCGCTGTCAACCAAACGATTTCCATCGAGTCCCAGAATGTGATTCTGGCCAACTCAGACGTGGAACTGATTTCCCTGAATGAAAAAGGGGAGATCTACGCTATCGTCAAACAACAGACGGAATACAAACTTTTCCGGTCTGAGGATAAAGGGAATAGCTGGCAGAGAATTGCCGCTTCAGGACTGCCGACCAAAGAGAGATTCATTTCTCTCAAAACTACGGCACCGAACCTCGTGGTTTTAGCCACAACTACCAGAGTTTTTCTTTCCCAGGACGGGGGAGAACGTTTCGGAGCTCTTGGCGGACCGCAGGGCATCAGCGAAAGGGGAGAAGCGATTTCCTCTTTAGCGGTTTCCGGCGGCGCATCTCCGCAGATTTTGGTGGGCGTGTGGAACCCGAAACCAGGCAAATTCGCCGAAGAGGGAGTTTATCTCTGGGGTTCAGGGAAAGCCAGTTGGGAAGCCCAAGGCATGCGCCAGGTGTGGCAGGGAAAGAGCTACAATTCCGACGTTACTTCAGTGGCTTTTCTTGATTCCAACATTCTGGCCCTGGCCACGGGGGATCCTGACGCTGCGGGCGTGTTAGCCGAAGGCACTTATCTGAACATTGCTTATCAGGGTCAAAAAGCGGTTTTCGGAGGACTTGACTGGAATTGGCTGCCCGGTTGGCCGGTTGAGATTTCTCAGACTATATCTCAGTCGCCCAACGAAAGCGAAATCATCGACTCCAAAATGGTTTTATCGGAATTTAACGGAGAAGAAGGTTACGCTTACGTCGTTTTAAACACCCGTCAGAAAGGGACGAAAGACGACGTCTATCGAATCGAGCTGTCATCCGACAATTATCTGCCGGAACAAGTGCTGAAACTGGGAATTACCAGAACTGAAGGAAAAGGAAGCTTAGACAGCATCGATTACCTGAGCACCAAGGATTTCAAAATCCTGGCAGTCGGCACGAGCGATCTCCAGGGGACTCACCTCTGGTATCTGACAACGCCCCAAGCAAGGGTTTTCCAGTTCGACTGGCAGGGTTACCTGATGAGAATTGCCGACACAGTGAATTGCCGGGTGGCAATCGGCCAGGATGGCACTCTTTACGCCGGTACATCCGGCGCTGCCAGCTGTTTTGCCAGAAGCGAAAAAGACAACCTGATTCCTGTTTCTTTGATCGACGGTTCGGGAAAGATTTCCAATCTTACGCTTTCCCAAAACTTCACCGAGGACAGAAGTGTTTACCTCGCTTACGGCGACAGGAACATTCTCCGATTGCAGCTTTCCGAAAACTACCAATTGCAGGAGATCTCCCGGGTTTTCTACTCTTCGCAGAAGCTCGCCAAGTACATCAAAATCGACTCCGGCCTCAACCAGAATCTTTATCTGGCTGAACTGGGGACAAAGAGGCTTTGGCGAAGCCCGAATGGCGGATTGAGTTGGGGCAAGACGGAAAAGGAAGTGGAAATAACCGATCTCGAAATGGTGGGTTCCAGCGTTTTCATCGCCGGCAAAGACGCCATGATTTACGTCGAGTCGGCCGGGACGCCCTGGAGCAGACTGAGTTCCGGTCTCAACTGGATTCAAAGGATTGAACCGGGACCCAACGGCGTCATAGCCGTTGGCGGGAGCAAGGTTAATTCCGTTGAAGCTCTCAGCTTGATCAATGAAACCACCTACCGTTTGCTGCCGCCCTTGCCTTCATCAGCCGGAATCATCTTGGCTTATTCTGCCAAGGAGAACACGGTTTTTCTGGCAGCGGGCAAACAGCTTTATCGGTGGGTTGTGGATAGCAACGCCTGGGAAAAGACAGCTGAGTTTACCAACCAAATAACCAATCTTCTTGTTTCTTCCCAGGGCTTATACGTTTTCCGCCAATCGCAGGTTTACTTTACTCCTTTTCCGCTGGGAAAAGACATCTCCTGGCTGGTGTTGGGAGAGCTGAAGGGTAGTTGGTTAGGCTGCAAGGTGCTGGAAGTCGGCAAAAGGACAGACCTTTTGATTCTCTGGGATTCTTCAAGAGTTTTTCTTTACAATCACCAGATCCCGGAACAGAAGGCGGAAGAGAACGTTGTTCCTCCGGTGAAAACCGATCAGCCCAAAACCGAAACTCCAAAACCGGTGGCGGCTGAGATTAGCAAACCGGCAGAGCCCAAGACAACGCCGACGCCGACAGTCAAACCGGCAGAAACTCCTGTTGTCTCCCAAGCGGTTTTACCGCCTCCTTCGCCTCAGGTTCCTCCCGCACCGCCACCCTTACCCCCGGCACCAGAAACTGCGGCAAAAGGCGGTTTCCCGACAGGAGTCACCATCTTCCTGCTCATCCTAGGATTCTTCTTCATTTGTTTCATTCTTTTCTTACTGATTCGTCGTCGAGTTCGAGTCCAAGAAGGGTGGGTTTAATTCCCACACCATCCGTGCCCAGCTGGCAAAAATTGTCGGCTGGGCACGTTCTTTTTATCTTGAAATCTGCTAAAATATTAAATATGTTTACTTTCCCGAAAATTGAGAAAATCAGCCGGGACGCGACCTTGATTCATTTTTTCCTGATGTTCGGCTACAAGCTTTTTTCTTTTTATTTCCCTCTGTATCTGGTGGCCAAATCCTTTTCCATTTATCAGGTCGGCTACACCAGTTTCCTGATTTATCTGCCGATCGCCCTTTTCGCTCCGGTGGTCGGTTTTTTGAATCACAGGATCAATCCGGCGATTTTGACGGCTGTCGGAATTTTAGGTTACGCTGTTTATTCTTTAGGTATGATTATGTTTCAGAATATGACGACTTTTTATTTTTTTCAGATTCTTCTGGGAATATCAGCCTCATTGTTCTTCGTCAGTTCAAGAGCGATTTTAATGGGTTCTAAATTGGAAAATCCCGACAGGGCGTTCGCCTGGTTTTATTCGGCTCCTTCTTATGCCGACGCCATAGCTCCGGCAGTCGGCGCCCTGCTCATCTGGAAATTCAATTTTTTGGGCGTTTTCATTCTCAGTCTGATCCTGCAATTTTTTAATGCTATTTTTTGCTTTCTTTCCTTGAGAAAAAAGACCGGGCAGCTCACCGAAAAAATCAAAATTCAGGAAGTTTCCCGAAATTATTCAAGGGTTCTGGAAAAAATAAAGTATAAAAATACTCTGCCTTACATCTTGGTTTCTTTTTTCGTCTTAATTTTAGCCGGATTCAACAATACTTTTTTCGTTTTGTTTCTGAAAAATCTCGATTGGAGTCAGAATCAGATTTTAATTTTCAATTCGGTTCTTTCGTTGGCTTTCCTGCCGTTTTCTCTGTGGGCGATAAAAAGAGTGGCCAGATTTAAGAGCGAAATCAATATTTGCCAGGGCAGTCAGATTACGGGAATCTTTGCATTCGTTCTGGGAAGCTTGGCCAGCGTTTTGAATTTTTATTCAACGTCTTTGATCATGCTGGGAAGCTATCTCGGGGGGTTGATGACGTTTTCCGGCAGGTCGGGATTGATGACGACCAAACTTAAGGAGTATCCGGAAGAATCGGCGGCCGTCGATACGGTTTTTTCTCCCTTGGCCACGGCGGTGGGGGCTCTGGCTGGAGGATTGATAATCGGGCCGTTTGGCTATCCTTTGATTTTCATCCTCTCCGGCATTTTCATTTTCTTTTCCGGAACTTTAGCCAAAAGGTTTGCCAAAAATGAAAATTTATCTTAGAATTAAAAAATCCATATGAAAAAGATTGGTATTGATTTAGGAACTTGCAATTCTCTCGTTTTTCTCCCCGGCAAGGGCGTTGTTTTGCAGGAACCTTCGGTTGTGGCCGTAGCTCTCGAAGAAAACAGAATTCTGGCCATTGGCAACGAAGCGAAGGAAATGACTGGCAGAACGCCGGACACCATCAGGGTTTATCGTCCTCTCAAAGACGGCGTAATCGCCGATTTTAGGGTAACTCAGGCGATGCTGAAGTATTTCATCGACAGAGTTTCCGGTTTCTGGCGATTTTTGAAGCCGGATTTGATGATCGGAGTGCCGGCCGGCATTACCTCAACCGAAAGAAGGGCGGTGATCGAAGCCGCCTTGAATGCCGGAGCAAAACAGGCCTTTTTAGCCAAGGAACCCATTTTGGCCGCCATCGGCGCCGGAATTCCCATTAATTCATGCTCGGGGAACATGATCGTTGATATTGGCGGGGGAACGTCGGAAATAGCCGTAATTTCCCTGGGAGGAATCGTTACTTGTCATTCAGTAAGAGTGGCGGGGGATAAAATGGATTTAGCCATTTCCGATTACATCAAGAAAAAATATAATTTGGCCATCGGCGAACAGACGGCCGAAGAAATAAAGATAAAGATCGGTACCGCCTTGCCGGAAAAAGAAGCAAGGATGCTGGAGGTCCGCGGCAGAGATTTGATTTCCGGTTTGCCCCGAACGATAAAGATTTCTTCCAATGAAATTTGCGAAGCCATCGCCGACATTCTGGGAGAAATAATCCACGTCGTCAAGCAGGTTCTGAGGGAAACTCCGCCCGAATTGTCCGCGGATATAATCGACAAGGGAATGATAGTTTCCGGCGGTGGCGCACTTTTGAGGAACATCGCAGAAAAGGTTTCTTTGGAAACCGGCGTGCCCTGTTTTCTGGCCGAAGATCCGCTTCTCTGCGTCGTCAAGGGTACCGGGGTAATGCTGGAAAATCTCGAAACGTATAAAAAGAGCATTATGAGCAAAAGATAAATATGATTATCGGTCACAGAAAACAGTGGGCTTTTTTGAAAAAAGCGGCCCAGTTCAAAAAGTTTTCCCATGCTTATTTGTTTTGCGGCCAGGAAAAATTAGGCAAGAAAAAAATTGCTCTGGAATGGATTTCATTGCTTTTCGGAAAACCGGTTGTCGGGATGTCGGCCGAAGAATATAATCCGGATTTGATTTTCATTGAACCTCAAGCGAAAGAGATTCAAATTTCCCAGATAAGAGATTTGATTTGGAGATTGTCTTTGAAACCATCTGTTTCATCGTTAAAGGTGGCGGTTATAAACGATGCCCACTTAATGAATGCGGAGGCGCAGTCATCACTCCTCAAAACGCTGGAAGAGCCGCGGGGCGATGCCCTTTTAATCTTGATCAGCGACAAAACCCAATACCTTTTTCCGACCATTCTTTCCCGGGTTCAAACAATAAAATTCCATCAGGTTCAAAAAGAAGAAATTAATAATTATTTGATGAAAGAAGGCATTTCAAGGGAGAAAGCCGAAGAGATTGCCGAAGTTTCTTCTGGCAGGCCGGGCGTGGCCCTGGACATTGTTTCCGGCAAAGAAAAGCTCGAAGATCTTATTAAAAAAATACAAGAGCTGGATAAGCTTTCCCAATCTTCTCTCTGTTCCCGTTTTCAATACGCCAAAGATCTGTCGGATAATTCAGAAAACGTTAAAAACACCCTGGATATATGGCTTGATTGTTTCAGAAATATTTTGCTTTCGCATTTTTCTCCGTCTGATTCCGGCGCCGTTCCTCAGAATGAAAGTTTCAAAAAATATCCAATATCGAAATTAAAAAAAATCATTAACCTTATTCAAACGACGAAACTGATAATTTCCAGCACCAATGTCAATTTGAGATTAGCCCTGGAAACATTAATGCTTGAAATTTAACATATATGTATAAAGAGATACTCGATAAAATTAAGCCGGAATTGGACAAAGTAGTTGGTTTTTTCGATAAGGAATTGGCCAAAATAAGAACAAGCAGGGCCACACCCTCTTTGGTTGAAGACGTGGTGGCCGATTGTTTCGGCCAAAAATTCCCCCTGAAACAACTGGCAGCGATTTCCGTTCCGGAGCCAAGACAGATTTTAATTCAACCGTGGGACAGGTCCTATATCGAAGGAATAGTTCAGGCTTTGGGCAAAACGGGAGTCGGCGCTTCGCCGGTGGTTGACAAGGACGTGATCAGAATAAATCTTCCTTCCTTGAGCGAAGAATACAGGAAAAACTTAATCAGAATTATTTCCGAAAAACAGGAAGAGGCGAGAAAAACCATAAGAAGATGGCGGGAAGAGGCCTGGGAGGAAATTCAGGAGAAAACCAAAACGGGTGAGATCAGGGAAGACGATAAATTCAGGGCCAAAGACGAACTCCAGAAATTGGTTGACGATTACAATAAAAAAATAGAAGATGTGGGAGAGAAAAAAAAGAAAGAGGTTTTAGAATAAACATGAATACCTTACTTATCGCTTTTTTCAGTATAATTTTTTTGCTGATTCTTCACGAATTCGGCCATTTCATCACGGCCAAGAAATTCGGAATCAGGGTTGAGGAATTTGGCATAGGTTATCCGCCGCGTCTTTTCGGGAAGAAATTCGGCGAAACCTTGTATTCTTTGAATCTTTTACCCTTCGGAGCCTTCGTAAGAATTCCCGGCGTGGAGGAAACCGGCGGGGGAAAAAACAATAAAGTTCCGGCCTGGCAGAGGGCAATGGTGCTTCTCGGCGGCGTGGTTTCTTTTTGGATAATAGCCGTCATTCTGTTGAGCAGTCTTTTCATTATCGGAGCGCCTCAATCGATTTCCGACGAGGAAGGAGGAAATTTAATAAATCCCAAAGTTCAAATTATGGCGGTGGCCGCCGGTTCCCCGGCGGAAGTCGCGGGGCTGAGAGCGGGAGACGCCATACAAGGATTCAAAATTCAAAATACAGAATTAAAAATCGACAAAGTGAAAGATGTTCAAGAGTTTACCGAACAGTACAAAGGACAGGAGGTAATCGTTACGGTTGAAAGGGGAAAGGAAGTTTTTGAAACTTCTTTAGTCCCTAGAGTTTCGCCGCCCGAGGGAGAAGGGGCAATGGGCATAGCTTTGGTCAGAACGGCGGAAAAATCTTATCCTCCGCTTCAGGCTTTTATCAAAGGAGCGCAATCTACGGGTAATCTTACTGTGGCGGTTTTCGTCGGCTGGGGTCAGGTTTTGGGAAACTTGATCAGCGGCCGGGGAATTCCCAAGGGAGTCCAGTTTATGGGGCCCATCGGCATAGGCAATCTGATTAACCAAGCCGCCCAAGCTGGGATAAATTATTTCCTTCAGTTCATCGCCATTATCGCCATATATTTGGCCGTTTTCAATTTTCTGCCGATACCCGCTTTGGACGGCGGAAAATTGCTCTTTCTCGGAATCGAGAAAATAAAAGGCAGTCCGATAAATCCGAAAATTGAAGAAAATATCACCGCCGGATTCTTCGTCGTCTTGGTCGGCCTAATGATCTGGTTCACGATTCAGGACATATCAAGATTGTTTTAAAAATATGCTGCAATCGCAACTTTTCGCCAAAATCAAAAAAACCGCCCCGAAGGAAGCCGAATTCATCAGCCACAAATACTTGTTAAGGGGCGATTTCATCGAACAGTCATTCAGCGGAGTTTACAGATTGTTGCCTTTGGGATTCAAGGTTTTCAAAAAAATAGAAGACATTATCAGGGAAGAAATGTTGAATTTGGGAGCCCAGGAATTGTATTTGCCCGTTCTGCAGAATAAGAATCTTTGGCTGGAAACCAATCGCTGGCAAACCTTCGACCCGCCGCTTTTTAAACTAAAAGACCGCCACCAGAAAGAGACGGCCCTTGGTCCGACGCACGAAGAAGAAATTACCGATACTTTCCGGAAGAGAATCAAATCTTATCAGGATCTGCCTTTATATCTGTTTCAAATTCAGAATAAATTCAGAAATGAGATGCGGGCCACCGGAGGACTCTTTAGAACAAGGGAATTCATTATGAAGGATCTTTACAGCTTCCATACCGACGAACGGGATTTGGCGGATTTCTACGAAAAGGTAAAGAAAGCTTATTTCAGGATATATCAGAGATGCGGTTTGAATCCTCTTTGCGTGGAGGCGAGTTCCGGAACCATAGGAGGAGATTTTTCCCATGAGTTCATGGTGTTGTCTCCGGTCGGCGAAGATAAAATTCTGGTTTGTAAAAAATGCAAATCGGCCGCCAATGTCGAAAAAATAGGATCGATTAAAAACTGTCGGAAATGCAAAAGCGCTTTGGAAGAAAAGAGCTGCATTGAGATCGGTCATATCTTCAATCTGGGAACAAAGTACAGTAAAATTATGAAAGCGGAGTATCTGGATAAAAGCGGAAAAGCAAAGCCAGCAATAATGGGTTGCTACGGCATAGGTCTACAGAGGCTGATGGCCGCCGTAGTCGAAACTAATTGCGACAAATCTGGCATCATCTGGCCCAAGGAGGTGGCTCCTTTTGCCATCCATTTGATTCAAATCGGGGATGATCAGAACGTCAGGAAGGTGGCGGAAAAAATATACCAGGATTTGCAAAAATCAGGAAAGGAAGTTCTGTATGATGACAGGGAAAAATCTCCCGGTGAAAAATTTGCCGAAGCAGATTTAATCGGCATTCCTTTAAGGATGGTGGTGAGTCCGAGAACCTTGGCCGAGGACAGCGTGGAAATCAAAAAAAGAGAAGAAAGCCAAATTAAATTGGTTAAAATCAATCAAATTAAGAACTATGTGGAATAAATTACTTTCTTTAATTTCTCAGGATATTGCTATTGATCTGGGTACGGCCAATTCCCGCGTTTACGTCAGAGAGAGGGGAATCATCATTACCGAGCCCTCGGTTGTCGCCGTGAACCAGAAAACCGGTCAAATTCTGGCCATTGGCGAAGAAGCAAAGAAAATGGTGGGCAGAACTCCCGGTTACATTGTCGCGACGAGACCCCTGGTTTCCGGGGTGGTTTCCGATTTCGAGGTGACCGAGCAGATGCTCAGATATTTCATTGAAAAAGCCCACCGGAGGAAATTCTTTTTGAATCCCAGACCCCGGGTGATCATCGGCATACCCTGCGGCGTGACCGAAGTCGAGAAAAAGGCGGTGGGCGATGCCGGCAGAAATGCCGGTGCCAGAGAAGTTTTCATAATTGAAGAACCCATGGCCGCGGCCCTGGGCGCCCGTTTGCCTGTGCAGGAAGCAGGCGGAAATTTCATCGTTGACATCGGCGGCGGTACGACGGACATCGCCGTAATTTCCCTGGGAGGAATAGTCATATCCAAAACCTTGAGGGTGGCCGGAGACAAGCTTAATCACGACATCATTCAATTTGCCCAGGATGAATACAAATTATTGATCGGCGAGAGAACGGCTGAAATGCTGAAAATCGGCATCGGTTCAGCCTATCCTTTGAAAGAGAAAAAACAACTGCCCATGAGGGGAAGGAATCTGGTAACCGGTCTGCCGGAGGAAATCATGGTTTCCGACGAGGATATCAGAAGGGCGCTGGAAAAATCAATAAAACAAATTATCACCGAAATCAAAACGGCTGTTGAAGAAACACCTCCCGAATTGCTGGCTGATATCATGGCTACGGGCATTCAAATGGCCGGCGGCGGTTCGCTTTTAAAAGGACTGAATACTTTGATCCAAAAGGAAACCAAAATTCCGACAAAAATAATCGAGGATCCGATGACGGCCGTTGTCAGGGGAGCGGGCATGGTTTTGGAAAATCTGGATCAGCTGCACGAGGTTTTGGTTGAGACCGAGGAACTGGAACCCCCGAAGTAAAAAATAAAAATTATGATAAGCGAGGAAGAGGTAAAACACATAGCCAAACTGGCCAGACTGGGCTTAACCGATAAAGAAGTGGGGAAATTTCAGAAAGAACTTTCCTCAATTTTGGATTATTTCGAAAAACTGAAAAAAATAGACGTTTCCGACGTCGAACCTTCAAGCCGCTCTTTCGCGGCTGAAAATGTCTTGAGGAGGGACGAAATTAAAGAAGAACAAAGCAAGAGAAACAGGAAACTTTTGGAACTGGCGCCGGAAACAAAAGACGGCTATCTGAAAGTCAAGCCAATAATCAAGTTTTCGTAAACGGAAGCGCAGGTATGGAAATAAAAGAACTTACAATCAAGCAGGCGCATGACGGCCTGAAGAAAAAGGAATTTTCCGCAGCGGAACTTTGCAAAAGTTATTTGGACAGGATCAGTAAAAAAAACAGGGAAATTTTTTCTTTTCTGGAAATTTCCGAAGATTTAGCGATGAACCAGGCGAAAGAAGTCGACGAGATGATTTCAAGTAAAAAGGAAATGCCTTTGCTGGCTGGAATCCCTTGCGGCATCAAAGACAATATGCTGGTTGAGGGGCTGAAATGCACTGCCGCCTCGAAAATCCTTAAAAATTATACGGCTCCCTATGACGCCACGGTGACGAAGAAATTGAAAGCGCAGAACGCTTTGATTCTGGGGAAGACGAATTTGGATGAATTTGCCATGGGAGCTTCTACGGAGCATTCTGCGTTTGGTCCTACGAAAAATCCCAATGATTTGAGCCGGGTGCCGGGAGGTTCTTCCGGCGGTTCAGCGGCGGCAGTTGCCGCTGATTTATCAATTTTCGCCCTGGGCTCTGATACCGGGGGATCGATCAGACAACCGTCTTCTTTCTGCGGAACCGTCGGTCTGAAACCCACTTATGGCGCAGTTTCCCCTTACGGCCTCATCGCCTTCGCTTCCTCGCTCGACCAGATAGGTCCGATAACGAAAACGGTTGAAGACTGCAAAATGGTCTTTGACGCCATTAAGGGCAAAGACGAACTGGACTCGACCTCAGTCGAATTGTCAAAGATAGCGCAAGCCAAATACGACCTGAGGAATGTGAGGATTGGCGTTCCCAAAGAATATTTTGTTAAAGGCATCGATCCCGAAGTGGAAAAAATAATCAAAAGCGCCATTAAAAAGTACGAAGACAACGGAGTAAAGATTGAAGAAGTCAGTCTGCCTCATACGGAATACGCTCTGCCGTGTTATTATATAATTGCACCTTCGGAAGCCAGTGCCAATTTGGCGAGATACGACGGGATAAAGTACGGCATGTCAAACGCCGGATCTCCGGCATCGAAACTGCTGGACGTTTATCTCAGTACGAGGGAGGAAGGATTCGGGCCGGAAGTGAGAAGAAGAATCATGCTGGGAACTTACGCTCTTTCTTCCGGTTATTACGACGCCTATTATCTGAAAGCCCAGAAGGTCAGAACCAGGGTGATTGATGATTTCAACAAGGTTTTCAAGAAGGTTGACGCGCTTTTTACGCCGGTTTCTCCCATTTTGCCTTTCAAAATCGGAGAGAAAATCGAGGATCCTCTTTCAATGTATCTGGTGGATATTTACACCGTTTCCGTCAATCTGGCTGGTCTCCCGGCTCTTTCAATGCCTTGCGGTAAGGCGGGGAAGCTGCCGGTGGGTTTGCAGATTATCGGAAAAAGGTTTGAAGAAGACAAAATTTTAGAAATCGGGAAATTGTATGAGCATTTTTGAGAACTTTCCCCAAAACATAATGTCCTTCATCATGGCACCTCAGTTTGAGGGCTGGCTTTTTATCGTTAGAATCAGTTTCATAGCTCTCTCCCTGTTTTTACTGGGCTTTACAATTTTCACCCTGATCAAAAGCACTTGGTTGAAACGTTTGATACTGGATGACGCATCAGAATTCTTGACTTATCGGCCGGCTGGCATCAGGAAAATAGAGAGGGACTGGAGAAAAATCACGGCAAGATTGGATACCGGCCTGGAATCGGAATATAAATTGGCTTTGATTGAAGCCGATAACATGATGGATGAAACACTGAAGAGAATGGGTTATGGCGGGGAAACCCTGGGAGAAAGGCTGGATAAATTGACAACCGCCACTCTTCCCAATATCGAAGCCGTTAAAGAGTCTCACAAAATCAGAGGCAACGTTATTCACGATCCCGATTACAGATTGTCTTTGGATGCGGCAAAAAAAGTTCTGGCCGCTTACGAAAAAGCATTCAGAGACATCGACGCTTTCTGATTGACTTTAATGAAAAATTTCTTTAAAATACCTCTTGTAATGCATAGCGGGGTAGAGGAGTAGTACCTTGCGAGGCCCATAACCTCGAGACGCCGGTGCAATTCCGGCCCCCGCAACATTGATTAAGTGGCGCGCATTTTGGCGCGCCGGCATAGCTCAGTGGTAGAGCAGCGTCTTCATAAGGCGAGGGTCGTAGGTTCGAATCCTACTGTCGGCACACAAAGATTTTCTGCGGGTGTAGCTTAGCCCGGTTCAAAGCGCCTCCCTGTCACGGAGGAGATCGTGGGTTCAAATCCCATCGCCCGCGCAGGAAAAAAAGGAGGGCCGAGAAGCCCTTTTAAAATCGGATTAAAGGAAGGAGGAAAGAAATGATAAAAATTCTGGGGATGGCTAGAGAAGATATAATCAATAATCTCAATCCCTATCGCATAACACGCATTCTGTCTTCGGAAGAAATCATGTATCTTGCTGAAACTCTGGGAGCTTTCTGGCAGTACGATTATTACGCGGCTTACTACGAAAAAAAATGGGGATACCACGCTGAATTGAAATCCGGCAAACACAGTGACGCTTTCTTTGATTCCAAACTCATACTGCGATATCCCAACATCAAAAAGCTGATAGCTTACCAGATGATAATGAGGATCAAGCGTCTAAAATGGGGAGTTCCCAATTTCATCGCTGGAGTTCCTGACGGAGCAACGGAATTGGCCAGAGAGATGGCTGGGATAATGGGTACGGAATTCGCAGAGCTTATAAAAAAGGATGGCCGGATAATATTGGTAAGCAGTCTAGGCCATGCCAGTCTGCTTCTGGTCGAAGACGTCTGCAGCGCTGGTACGGGTTTCAGGGAAGCCGTGCTGAATATAAGGTCGAAAGAACCCAGCGTGAGATTGTTTCCGATTGAACCAGTTATCTTGAATCGGGGAGGACAGAGGAAGATTTACGTGGAAGAGGAAAGGACGGATTTTAAAATCGTTGCCCTTGCCATTCGTCCAGTGAGAGAATGGGATCTGGGACAATGTCCGTTGTGCGAGAAGGGCTCTAAGGCAATTAAGCCCAAGGAGACTGAAGAGAACTGGCGGCTGATTACCGCTTCCCAATGCTAGAAAGGAGGATTTTAAGGCAAAAATAGGTTAATGACAGCCCATCAGATTAGCTTGAAAATAGCTGAAATGGTGGGCTGTTTTCCGTTGAGTTTTCCACATATTTTTACTTGATTTTAGCTTTATTTTAAGGTAAAATGAAAGAAGGTTTATGGCAGAAATTAACCTCAAAACGCTTAAAATTAGGGTAGAAAAAGAGATTGAAAAAGTCAAAAGTTTAGAGGAACTAAACGAGATTTTCAATAAATACTTGGGCAAGAAAGGAGAGCTTACTTTGGTTTTGCATTCTCTGGAAAAACTTCCCAAGGCAAAAAGAATACAAATCGGCAGAAGCGCCAACGAACTCAAAATATTTCTCAGGGCCGAGTTTGAAAAAAAATCAAAAGAAATAAAAGAAGAAATTCATAAAGCTCTGGAAGAGAAAGAATGGCTGGACATTACGGCTCCGGGTAAGAGACCAAGCGTCGGCCATTTGCATCCTTTGACTCTGGCGAAAAGAAAAATTGAAGAAATTTTTCAATCAATGGGATTCTCCGTGGTCGAAGGCCCAAGCATGGAAAAGGAATGGTACAACTTTGACGCTCTGAACATTCCCAAAGATCATCCGGCCAGAGATGCCTGGGACACTTTTTATCTTAAAAACGGTCTCATCTTAAGAACTCACACTACGCCGGTTGATGTCAGGTATATGGAGAAAAACAATCCTCCCTTGAGAATAATCATCCCCGGAGCATGTTTTCGCCATGAGGCCACAGATGCTTCCCATGAAAGCGATTTTTATCAGGTGGACGGTTTGATGGTGGATAAGAAAATTTCAGTGGCCAATTTCAAAGCAATCGTCGGCGAATTTTTCAAAAGATTTTTCGAGAAAGACGTTAAATTCAGATTAAAACCAGATTTCTTTCCTTTTACCGAACCATCTTTTGACATCGGAATAAGTTGTTTGGTTTGCGGGGGGAAGGGGTGTTCCGCCTGCAAAAACTCGGGTTGGATGGAGGTGGCAGGCGCCGGTATGGTTCATCCCAATGTCTTCAAGAATTCCAAATTGATTCCCAGAGATTGGCAGGGTTGGGCATTCGGTTTCGGCTTGGAAAGATTGACCATGTTGAAATACAAAATCAACGACATCAGATTGCTGCGCTCGGGAGATTTAAGATTCTTAAATCAATTCTAGTCTATGGTGTTTTCATATAACTGGCTTCAATCATTTTTTATTAAAAAACTACCGGGACCTGATAAACTGGCCGAGATTTTAACCATGAACCTGGCCGAGGTGGAGGAGGTGAAGAAGGAAGGCCAGGATTTCATTTTGGATATCGATGTCAGGCCGAACAGGGCCGGTGATTGTTTTTCACATTTGGGCATTGCCCGAGAAATAGCCGCCATAACGGATTCCAAACTCAAAATTCCCGATTCAAAAGTGATCGAAGACAGAAAATTAAAGGCGAAAGATTTCGTCAGCGTGGAAATAAAAGACAAAGCCGCCTGCCCGAGGTACACGGCCAGGGCGATTGCCGATGTCAAAGTCGGTCCTTCTCCCAAGTGGCTGAAAGACAGACTGGCAACTTGCGGTTTAAGGCCGATAAACAGCATCGTTGATATCGCCAATTACGTCATGCTGGAAACCGGTCAGCCCCTGCATGCTTTTGATGCTGAAAAATTGGCAGGAAAGAAAATAATTGTCAGATACGCCAAGAATAAAGAAAAAATCGTCACCCTGGACGAACAAAAGTTCGATTTGAATGCGGATATTCTGGTTATTGCCGACGGGAAGTCGCCCGTAGCCATTGCCGGCATCAAAGGAGGAAAACTTCCCGAAATCGAGAAGAAAACGAAAAACGTAATTCTGGAATCGGCCAATTTCGACCATAAGATTATAAGAAAAGGTTCAAGAAGCATAAATCTTAAAACCGATGCTTCCTTGAGGTTTGAACATGGCCTGGATCCGAATTTGACGGAGTTTGCCATTAACAGGGCGGCTTTCCTCATGCAGAAAATTGCCAGAGGAAAAATTGCCCAGGGTTTGGTTGATGTTTATCCAAAGAAAGTTTTTCCAAAGAGAATTAAGCTGGATTTGGATTATGTGGACAGTTTATTGGGAACGGAAGTTCCGTTGGTCAAAATTAAAAATATCTACAGGAATTTGAATTTCAGGATAATAAGTTCCGGTTCGAGATCAATCATGGTCGAGGTGCCGACGATAAGGCTGGATGTTTCTCTTCCCGAAGATCTGATAGAGGAAATCGGCAGAATTTACGGGTATGATAAAATTCCCTCAGATTTTCCGATTTCTTCCTTAATTTTGCCCAAAAGAAATCTGAATATTTTCTGGGAGGAGTTCACCAAAAACGTTTTAAAAGAAGCCGGTTTTAGCGAAGTTTATAATTATTCTTTCTTCGGCGAGAAGGAAGCAAAAATCTTCGGTTACAAAGAAAAAGAATTGATTGAAGTGGGAAATCCCTTGAGCCAGGAGCAAAAATATCTGAGGGCAAGTTTGATTCCCAATTTGGTGAAAGACGCCGAGAAGAATTTCAAACATTTCAATAAGTTCAGAATTTTCGAACTGGGCAAGATTTTCAAAGCTCCTTTCCTGGAAAAGAGACAGCTTGCAGGATTAATCATAGGGGAAGATTTTTATCAATTAAAAGGAACGATAGATTTGCTTTTGCAAAAAATGGGAATCAGTGACATCTGGTACGACGAACATCAGGCTACTCCGGAAGACAGCAAGGGATTTGTCTGGCATCCGAAAAAATGCGCCGAAATAAAGATTGATAATCAGGAAATAGGTTTTTTGGGGGAGATTTCTCCTAAAATTCTCAGCAGCTTTAATCTGAAGGAAAAGGCGGTTCTCTTCGACGTTGATTTCGAAAAACTGTCGCAGCTTGCTTCGGAGGAGCACGAATACCGGCCGCTTTCCCGGTATCCGGCAGCCGTGAGAGATATATCGATTCTGGTGCCGGGCAAGGTGAAAGTGGTCGATGTTTTGAATGAGATTAATACTGCCGGCGGCAAGACGGTTCGCGATGTCGATCTTTTCGATGTTTACGAAGGCGAAGAGCTGCCGGGGAATAAGAAGAATCTGGCTTTTCACATTATTTTTCAGGCGGAAGACAGGACTCTTTCTCCTGGAGAGATCGACGAAATGCAAAATAAAATAATTAAGGCCCTGGAGAGCAATCCAGAATGGCAGGTTAGAAAACAATAAAATGAAACCCAAACCAAAAACAGCGCCAAAAGAAAAATCTTCTTATACCGCCAAAGACATTTACGTTTTGGAGGGACTGGAACCGGTAAGGAAAAGACCGGGAATGTACATCGGTTCGACGGGCCCGGAAGGTCTGCATCATTTGATCTGGGAATGCGTTGATAACTCGATCGATGAGGCGATGGCCGGCTTTGCCAAGAATATCGAAGTTTGGCTTTTGCCGGGGAACAAGGTCAAAACGGTTGATGACGGCAGGGGCATACCGGTAGAATTGCATCCCCAGACGAAGAAATCCGCCCTGGAAACGGTCATGACCATGCTCCACAAAGGGGCAAAGTTCGGCAGCGGCGCTTATAAAATCTCCGGAGGACTGCATGGAGTTGGGGTAGCTGTGGTCTGCGCTCTTTCTGAATGGTTGAGAGCTGAAATCTGCCGCGACGGATTTATATATTCCCAGGAATACGCCAAGGGCAAGCCCACAGGCAAAGTTAAAAAGGGCGAAAAATGCAAGAAAACGGGCACCACGGTGATTTTCGAACCCGATCCGGAAATTTTCAGTGAAATTAAATTCGACCTGAAGAAAATCCTGACCCATCTCAGGCAGCAGGCCTATCTGACCAAGGGCATAAGAATCGCGGTTACCGACGCAAGAGAAAAACCGGAAACATATTACACTTTTTATTTTGAGGGGGGATTGAGTTCTTACGTTAAATATCTGACGCGGGGAATAATTCCTCGTCATCCCAATATTTTTTACGGAACAGGGGAAAAAGAAGGAGTTCTGATTGAAGCAGCTTTCCGTTATACCGAAGAATACGAATGTTTCGAAGAAAGCTTCGCCAACAATATTTACACGGGGGAAGGCGGAAGTCATCTGACTGGTTTCAGGGGAGCCATCACCAGGAGTTTCAACGATTATGCGAAGAAGAACGGGCTTTTAAAAGAGAGCGAAGACAATTTGTCCGGAGAAGACGTCAGAGAGGGGTTTACCGGCGTCATCTCGGTGAAGCTGAGGGAACCCCAGTTTGAAGGACAGACAAAAGCCAAATTGGGCAATCCTGAAGTGAAAACAGCCGTGGAAGGGGTTATTTCGGAAGCGCTGGCAGATTTTCTGGAAAGAAATCCTCAGGATGCCAGGGCGATAATTGAAAAATGCATTTTGTCTTCCAAGGCCAGAAAAGCAGCGAAAGTCGCCCGGGAAACAGTTCTGAGAAAAGGAGCCTTGGACGGTCTGGCCCTGCCGGGAAAACTAGCCGATTGCACTTCGAGAAATGCGGCTGAATCCGAACTTTATATCGTTGAGGGAGAATCGGCCGGCGGTTCGGGAAAACAGGCCAGAGACAGAAGATTCCAGGCGATCCTTCCTTTAAGAGGAAAGATTTTGAACGTTGAAAGGACCCGCCTCGATAAAATGCTGACTTCGAAAGAAATCAAATCTCTGATCATCGCCCTGGGCACGGCCGTGGCAGAAGATTTTAATATTGACAAAACAAGATATCATCACATCATCATCATGACCGATGCCGACGTCGACGGTTCCCATATCAGGACGCTTCTCCTGACCCTGTTTTACCGCTACTTCAAACCGCTGATCGAAGCCGGCTTCATTTACATCGCTCAGCCGCCCCTTTACCGTCTTCAGGCCGGCAAGAAAATAGAATACGCTTACTCGGACGAGGAGAAAGACAAA
>JAQUAA010000007.1 GCA_028687495.1 Minisyncoccota bacterium
GGAATGGAAGTTATTGTTATCTTGTCGTCCTGTTGAATTGCTGATTCTATCAGTTTGTTGCCAGGATCTGAGATTCCGGGCGTTCCGGCGTCTGAAAACAAGGCTAAATTTTTTCCCTGTTTCAGTAAATCCACAATGTAATCAATTTTCTGAAGTTTTGAATACTGGTGATAGCTCAGCACGGAAGTTTTTATTTGATAACGATCCAGCAGTTTCCTCGTCGTCCTCGTATCTTCGCACAAAATTAAATCAACCTCCCTTAATACTTCTAAAGCTCGGAGGCTGATGTCTTTGAGATTGCCGATTGGGGTCGCAACGATGTATAAAGCCATTTTTATCTAGGTCACAATTGTTCTGTCCTGAGGAACGTATTCCTTTTTTCTTTTTAAGAAATCTCTGATGAATTCAAATAAGATTCCGGTCAAGGGAATGGCCAGGACCGCTCCCAATATTCCTAAAAGCTTGGCCCCCACTGATAAAGAAATTAAAACCATGACCGGCGGCAAACCGACGAATTTCTTGGTCAGAATGGGAGCAATAATGTTTCCTTCAACTTGCTGAATCAAAAAGAAGGCTATCAAGACGAATAATGCTTTTAGCCATGAATCCAGGGCGACGAAAAGAAAGGCAACGGCTCCAACGATAACCGGTCCCAAAACGGGAATAAAATTTAAGACGCCAGCCAAAAGAGACAAACTTAACGCATATTTTACGTTAAACAAATAAAGAGTGATGAAGAAAGCGATACCGACGAAAACACAGGTCAGAATCCTGCTTCCAAACCAGCCTGAAACCTTGTTTTGAGACCTTTCCCAGAGGGATAAAACATATGCCTCATATTTTTTGGGCGACAAAAGACTGATTACTTTTTCAACCCAACCTTCTTCAAAAGAGAGAAAAAGAGCGATGGCTAAAATGAAAATAGTTGAACCGATTCCTCCGAAAAATAGTGCTAAAGCGCTCAGGATGTCAGACGAGGCTTTCTGAAGCATGTTACCAATGGCCTGGGTAAAAGTTTCCATGCTTTCAAAGGCCTCTATCCCTAAACCCCTCAAAGGTGGAGCAATCTTTTCAAAATACTGGGGGAAAAGCTGGGAAAATTGCTGAATTTCCAGCACGAACATCGGCGCCGTCCAATAAATAGTCAATCCCAAAATACCGAAGATGGCCACATATATGAATATCACGGCTAATGTTCTGGGAATTCTTAATTTTTGCAGGAACTTAATGGCGGGGTTGAATAAAACCGAAATAATTAGGGCGAAAATAAACCAAATTAAAATATCTCTTATTAGATAAACAATGTAGAAAATCAGGAAAGCGAAAGAAATCTTCAGAATAGTACCCCAAGAAATATCTAGAACTTTATCGCCATTCATAGCTTAGAGTTTTAATAACTGCTGAAATTTTGCTTTATCTTTAGTCGGACCGATTAAGGCCAAATTCAACCTTTCCGGTCTGAAAATGGCTTTGGCTACTTTAAGAATATCATCTGTAGTAATTTTATCAACGATGTTAAACATTTCTTTGGGAGTTAAAATTCTTTTTTCCAAAAGCTCCTGACCGGCGTAAAAAGAAGCTTTGGCGTCAGAGGGTTCCAGAAGAAGGGATAACTTTCCCTTGAAATTATCTTTTGCTTTTTTAAGTTCAGAGAGGGAAACTTTTTTCTCCGATATTTTCTTGTATTCTTTCAAAATAGTTGAAATCGCCTTGTCGACTCTTCGATTGTCCACGCCAGCTCTGGTTATTAAGTAACCCGCATCGGGATCAGCTTCGTTATCCGTTTTGACGTAGTAAGCCAAGCCGAGCTTCTCCCTGACTTCGACGAACAAACGGGAGCTCATCATCCCCCCCAGAATTATTCCTAAAATTTCCAGAATAAAGTGATCCGGATGAAGAATATTGAAAGTCCTCACTCCCAAAATCAAATGCGTCTGATCTGTTTTCTTGGGAGAAAGGAGAATTTGTGGTTTGTTTTGTTTCTCGACAACCGGAAGTTTCTTTTGAGGCTGAGTTGTTCTGATTCTTGAAAAATATTTTTTAATTTGACTTATTATTTTCGGCGAGTCGATTTTCCCGGCAACGCAGACTATCGTGTTGGAAGCGACGTATTGGGATTTTCTGTAATCTAAAATCTGCTCTTTGCTGATCCTGCCGATCGTTTCCTTTGTCCCGGCTATATCCCAGCCAGCCGGTTGGTCGCCGTAAAGCAAGGTTTTCCATAGTTCTCCGACGTAAATCATCGGCGTATCCAAATACATGTTTATTTCTTCAATTATCACTCCCCTCTCTTTTTCAATTTCTTTTGAGGGTAGCAAAGAATTAAGATAAATGTCGGAAACCCAATCCAAAGCCGTCTCAAAATGAAGAGCGTCAACTTTGGCGAAATACCCCGTGTATTCTTCGCCGGTAAAAGCGTTGAAAATGCCGCCAAGCTTATCAAGCTCTTCGGCTACCGCCAGAGGGGTGGGTCTTTTTTTCGTTCCCTTAAAATAAAGATGTTCCAAAAAATGAGAAATGCCGCTCGTTTCCTTGGTTTCGTATTTGGAACCGGTTCCGACTAAAACTAAAATAGTCACCGCTTGACTATTTTTTTGAGGAACGGTGATGATCCTTAAACCATTTTTAAGCGTGGTTATTTTATGCATTTAATTTTTGGTTTATGATCCCAACAAGATCGTCTATTTTTATTCTCTCCTGTTTCATCGTATCGCGGTCTCGTAAAGTGACGTCCTTCTTCTCCAGTGTCTCAAAATCAATCGTTATGGCAAAAAGCGTGCCGATTTCATCCTGCCGGCGATATCTCCTGCCGATCGAATCGACTTCGTCATACTGACAAACAAAATTGGTTTTCAGAAGCTCATAAACTTCTTTGGCTCTTTTGACCAGTTCGGGTTTATTTTTCACCAAGGGTAAAACGGCTGCTTTTACCGGCGCCAAATCTTTATGGATTTCAAGTAGAATTTCGCTTTCTTTCACGGCTTTTGTCGTTTTCGTCCTGCCGCCCTTAACTTCCTGATAAGCATTGATCAGAAAGGTTAGAAAACTCCTGTCGGCACCGGCTGAGGTCTCGATGATGTAAGGATAATATTTTTCTTTCGTCTCCTCGTCCAAATATTCCAGCTTCTGGCCGGAATTCTTCGAATGATTTGATAAATCCCAATCGCCCCGGTTGTGGATTCCTTCAATTTCTTTCCAGCCGAAAGGAAATTTATACTCGATATCAACCGCTCTTTTGGCGTAATGGGCCAATTCTTCTTTGGCAACTTCCCTGAATCTCAGATTTTCTTTTTTAATTCCCAAATTCAGATACCACTTCATTCTCGTTTCCTTCCAATATTCAAAAAACTTATCTGCTTCCTTGGGATGACAAAACCACTGCATTTCCATCTGCTCAAATTCCCTGGTTCGGTAGATGAAATTGCCGGGCGTAATCTCGTTTCTGAAAGCCTTCCCCACCTGAGCTATTCCGAAAGGAATTTTCGAACGGGAGGAATTCAAAACGTTTAAAAAATTAACGTATATTCCCTGGCAAGTTTCGGCCCTCAAATAAGTCACCGCTGCTTCATCTTCGAGGGCGCCGATAAAAGTTTTCATCATCAGGTTGAATTTGCGGGATTCGGTCAATTGGCCTCCGCAGTCAGGACACTTGTCCTTTTCCAAAAAGTCTTTTCTGAAACGGTGATGACATTTTTTGCACTCAACCAATTCATCGGCAAAACCGGCAGTCAGGTGACCTGACGCCTGCCAGACTTTCGGATTCATTAAAATAGCGGCATCCAATCCGACGATGTTTTCCTGAAGCTGTGTCATCTCCTTCCACCATGATCTCTTAATGTTGTTTTTCATTTCCACGCCCAAGGGGCCGTAATCGTAACAGGAACCGAAACCGCCGTAAATTTCAGAGGAAGGAAAAACAAAACCTCTCCTTTTGGCTAAAGATATAATTTTTGACATTAAATCTTCCATAGTTATGAATTATTTGACGATTCCCTTTTCAGCGCCAACGGCTTGGTCATCGGGCAAAGTGGTATCAACTGCCGGGGAAACAGCATCAATAATTTCGTTGGTCCACTGGTCCTGACCGATAATCCGGGCTTGGCCGATTAACTCCGGACTCTGACCCCATTGACTGGCCGTAGGCACCAAAGCAACTTGAAAAGAGATATTCGGCGCCTGACTCAAAATACCCTGCCCCACCATTAAATTGCCGACGTTCCAGACTATCTCCCGCGAATTGGAATCAAAAGTAAACTTGCCGCTTTCTTCTTCTGGGAAAATTTTGCCGGTCAAAGTGACATAAGAAGGCAGAATGGCTTTGACTTTGACGTCTTTCATCTCGTTGTAGTAATTCTTTACCTGCCACATAATCGTATAGGTCGTTGTCTCTCCCACTTTCGGAGGAAGGGGCCCGGCGTTTCCGAAGACTTCGTCGTTAAAATATCCCTTCTGAGAAATTGCCAATTTCGAATTAACCTTGTTGGAAAATTCTTCTTTATTCTGGCTCAAATATATTTTTGTTGTGATTTGAGGATTTTTGTCTTCCAGGCTTTTAATCTCCCATTCATCCTTCAACTTTATCCAAAATTCGACTCTGCCCTCTTCCGTGGGAGATAAAAGCTGCAAGTCGTTCACTCTCCGCCAGTCCCAAATGATGGAATTGTCTCCCGGCGTATATTCCCCCTCAGGTACCCTCAATGTACTAAAATCGAAGGAAGAACCGGTAAGGGTAACCAATAAGGACATATCAGTCAAAATTTCTTCGCCGACGTTTTTGAAGAAAATTTCATAATGAAGCAGGTCGCCGGGATCGGCCACGAATTTCGGATTGCCGTTAATCTGTTGAGTAATATGCAGAGCGGGGT
Organism: Minisyncoccota bacterium; assembly: GCA_028687495.1. Classification (GTDB taxonomy): domain Bacteria; phylum Patescibacteriota; class Minisyncoccia; order Minisyncoccales; family RBG-13-42-11; genus JAQUAA01. The sequence goes on from JAQUAA010000007.1 coordinate 4,866, forward strand.
TGATGATGTTCGTGCCCTGGGCCGTTTCCTTCAGTAATATGAATTCTCCGTCTCGCCAAGTTCCTATTTTCGCCTGGAAAACTTTTTCTTCGCCGATTTCTCCCATAAGCTTCCCCGTGATTTCGATTCTCCCCCCCTGGGCTTTATTAAGAAGACCGAGATCCCATTCTGTTTTTTCCAGCGATTTGGGAACAGAATCGATAAATTCAAATCCGGAAGGATAGGCGACAATTATTCTCAAGCCGGAAAGCGGATAATCGGTATTTGAAAAATAATTCAATCTGAATTTCAGTTCTTTGCCGGATTCGACGCTCGAAGACAGATCGAAGTTAAAATTAAGGGGAACTTTTTTGATCAAAGTGGTGAAAGACGTCGCCGAACTGTAGCTGGCCTTCAGATTTTTGGGACGATAATTCAAAGTGGCCTTGGCTTCCTCAACATCCCCTTCTTTTCCTAAAAGTCGGGCTTTAAAGGAGAAAGTTTTTTCCTGGCCGGGGTAGATCGCGCCGCCCAAATCTTCTGAATTTTTAGTGACTCTCAAAGACGATCCTTCCGAAGGCAAAGCATTATCCGGATATTCAAAAATGAGTTCGGGGTCTTCCAGGCGGATGTCCCCGTTGTTCTTGAACTTAACGGTGTACTCAACTTCCTTGAGAAGTTCCGTATCTTCCGGCCCAAGAATCTCCAATTTCAAAATTTCCTTAGAATAGATATTTCTTTGGTAATAATAAAGACCCAAAATACCGACTACGGCTGCGATAATAATGACGAAGATGGTTATTTTCTTCATGGTATTACTTTTTCTATCCTAGCAAATTATTGGGTTTGTCTCAAAACCTCGGAAAGATAGTGACTGGAAATCGTACTTAACGATTTCAAGTCACTGTTTTCTATTTTCAATTTTTCGAGCATTGTCCAGTCTCTTTTTAATATTATTCTGATTATCTTTATTACATTTAATTCAATCGGTCTGCCAGATTTTACTTTTCCTTTGCACTGGCCGCAGAGTAATCCTCCTTCTTTCAGATTAAAAAAATTGTTTTCCGGAGTTAATTTTTTCTGGCACGAAGAACAACGATAGAGTTCCGGCTTGTATCCCAAAATGGAAAGTAGATTCCAAAGAAAATAGTGATAGATTACCTGATATTTGGCAGGTGGTATGCGGGGATTGTTTAATATTTTGAAGTTTTCGTTCAAGAGCTGCCAAAGTTTTTCGTCGGCTTCCTGCCCCCTGACCAAATTATCAAAAACTTCTGATATTTTATAGGCAACAGCTAACTTGCCCAAACTTTTTCTTAAATTTTTAAAATTATCAACTAAAATGGCGTCGGTCAGGGTTTTGTATGCTTTCCCTTGAATGAACTCGATTTCCGAGAGATAAAATATTTCCAAGCCGGCTCTTAATTTTGATTTGATTTTTCTTACCGCCTTGGCCAACAATTCCAGTTTCCCGAAATCAGAAGTGAAGACGGTAAAAACTCGGTCAGTCTCCCCTTGGTCGGTTTTCTTAAGGATGAAGCCCTGGGTTCTGTAATGAGTGAACATTTTACTTGCCTAAGCGTTCCTTTAACCATCTGATTTTTCTGTCTACGCTAAGTTTTTCAGCTCCGGTTTTGGCTTCGCCCAGTTGTTTATAGAGATCTTTATAAATTTGGGATTTCTCACCTTTTTCAAGATAGCCGCCGTATTTCTTTGACAGTTCTTTTCCTATTTCCATTCTTTCCTGCTCTGAAAGCATGGCACCGCCTGAACCAGGAATATAAGGAGATGACTTCCTGATTTTCCAGGCAGCCTCTGACATGGGAATGGCGGATTTGCCCCCGAAAATAGAAGGGTCTTTCGGTTCCTCTTTCGGCGGAGGACTGGCTTTTTCCGGCCGAGAACTCATGCCGCCCCGGCTTAATTCCTGTCTTCTTTCTTCTATCGCCATAAATTTAAAATTATATTTTCTTAATTGCTAACCATAGATTTTTATTGTCGACCTTTATTTCTCTTTCCGCGTCAAAAACTTCTTTTTCTTTTTCTCCCAAAATCAAATCTTTGACTCTCGCTTCTCCCAGAATTAAGTTTTTCTCCCTTGTCAGAATTTTACCCAAATCGGGATCTCCCGAATATCTGACCAGAATCTTGTTTTCCGGCTTCAATCCAGCTTTCTTTCTCATTTCTTGGATATTGCGGATAATTTCCCTGACCATTCCTTCTTCCTTAAGGTCAGAAGTAATTTTTATATCCAGTTTCAATAACTTACCAAAAGTGATTTCTTTCACATTAACCTCGTCTTTTATCAATTCCAGCAAATCTTTTTCTTTTTTGAAATCGGAGTTTGTAATTTGTAATCCGTTCAATGGCTGGCGAACTTTTATTCCAGCTTTCGCTCTTTCCGCCAGCGACAAAGCAACGATTTCCCTGACTTTTTCCATTTTTTCTTCCAGATTTTTATTAATAGATTTGGCTTCAGTTTTCGGCCAATCGTCCAAATGCACGCTTTTCTCTCCGCCCAGTTTTTTATTTATTTCTTCGCTCAGAAACGGAATAAACGGCGCCATTATTTTACTTAAGGTTAAAAGCACGAAAGCCAAAGTTTCCGAAGCCTCGGCTAGTTCTTTTTTCGTTTCCGGCTTCTGGAATCTTTTTCGAGAGCGCCTAATATGCCACTGGGATAAGTCTTCTACGACGAAAGTTTCAATGGCCCTGGGAGCCCCCGTCACGTCGTAACTATCCAATTCCTTGGTCACTTCTCCGATAAGGCCGTTTAACTTGGAAACAATCCATTTATCTAATATATTTTTTGATTTTTGATTTTTGCCTTTAGAATTTTTGGCATATGTCTCAAAAAATATGAAAGAATTCCAGAGTGTTAAAATAAATTTCTTCAAAGTAAGGTCAACTTCCCTCTCAGAGAAAAGCTTTGAATCGCCGGGTTGATTAACGGTATAGAAATACCAACGGGTCGCATCTGCTCCGTATTTGTCGACGATATACCAGGGATCAACGATGTTCCCTTTGGATTTTGACATTTTCTCCCCCTTCTCGTCTAAAACGTGACCCAGGGAAATAACATTTTTATAAGACAAACCTTTACCCAATAAATTGGAAATGGCGTGAAGGGTATAAAACCATCCCCGCGTCTGATCTATGGCCTCTGAAATGTAATCTGCTGGAAACTGCTCTTTTTTATCGATCACGTCTTTGTTCTCAAAAGGATAGTGGTACTGGGCAAATGGCATACTGCCTGAATCCAACCAGCAATCAATGACTTCGGGCGTCCTTTCCATCAGACCGTTGCTGCATTTGGGACAATAAAATTTCACCCCGTCGATATAGGGTCGGTGAAAATCAAATTCTCCTTCGTTGTTATGCGGCAAAACCTTGAATTCCAATTTGCGGAATTCTCCGGTCCTGATTCTTTTTTCTTTTTCCCATTGACGTTGTTCTAAAATTTCTTTGAGAGATTTTCCCGTCAAACTGTTTTCCAATACCGTAAGCGGCAATTCATGAGAAACGATCAAAATGTTTTTATTTTGATATTTCCCGTTGAGATCATTTAAGAAATCTGTCATCCTTTTTTGCACATCTAACAAACTTTCTCCCTCCGGTATTTTTGTTTTCAATAAATCATCTTTGCTCTTTAAAAAATTCCAAACCTCTATCGGTTTTCCCCCGTTAAAAACTCCCACATCAAACTCTCTTATTCTTTTGTCAAAAATCAGCTTGGCGCCGGTTTCTTCGGCAACGATTTCGGCCGTTTGCTTGGTTCTGGTAACGTCAGAAGAAAAAATCAAATCTATCTTTTTTCCTTTCAGCGTCTTGGCTGCGGATAATATCTCTTTTTTACCTTTCTCGGTCAGATAAAGCGGTATCTTTTCCGGCCAGCAAGCCGTTATTTTCTTTATCTGAGTCTGAGATTCTCCATGCCTCAATATGAAGTAATTATTGTTTGAGAACTTTTGTTCCAGTAACTCTTTTTTCGAACCGATTACTTCGGAATTACCGCATTTTTTGCATTGCCAGATGGGCAAAGGCGTTCCCCAGTATCTCTCCCTGGAAAAAGCCCAGTCTTTCAGTTCTTCCAACCATTCGCCAAATCTTCCTTCTTTTAAGTGCGAGGGTACCCAATTGATCTTTTTATTCTCGCTAACTAAGTCCTTTTTCACCTTCTGCATATTAATGAACCAGCTTTGCTTGGCATAATAAAGCAAGGGTGATTTGCAACGCCAGCAAAAAGGATAATCATGCTCATAGATCTCTTCCTTAAAGAGAAGATTTCTTTTCTTCAAATCCCCGATGATCAGGGGATCCGCTTCCTTCACGAAAAGTCCTGCCCAATTCTTTATTTCCGGTTTTAACTTTCCCTCCTCGTCCACCGTCAACAAAACCGGCAGATTGTTTTCTTTTCCAGCTTCCATATCCTCCTCGCCGAAAGCCGGGGCTATATGAACCAGACCGGTTCCCTCTTCCGTGGAAACGAAATCGCCCGGAATGACAAACCAAGATTTTTTATCGGGCTTGGAAAATTTATACAACGGCTCATATCCCAGATTTAATAATTCTTTTCCCTTAAATTCTCTTATTGTTTCATATTTATCTCCCAGAACGCTCAATCTTTCCTTGGCTAAAATCAATTTTTCATTATTTACCCTCGCCATAACATAAGTGATTTCTGGATTAACCGCCACGGCCACGTTCCCCGGCAGGGTCCAGGGAGTGGTCGTCCAGACTAATAAATAGGAATTTCCAAATTTCGCATCGGTGATTCTGAATTTAATGTAGATTGCCGGCTCTTTTATTCTTTCGTACCCCTGAGCCACCTCGTGACTCGACAAACTCGTTCCGCATCTTGGGCAATAAGGAACCACTTTGTAACCCTTGTAGACAAGTCCTTTTTTCCAAATTTCTTTTATTATCCACCAAATCGTTTCGATATAATTCGTTTCGTAGGTTATGTAGGGATTTTTCAAATCGAGCCAGAAGGCAATCCTTTCGGTCAAATCCTCCCAATCTTTTTTGTAATTCCAAACAGACTCTTTGCAGAGTTTGTTGAATTCGGCGATGCCGAATTTCTCAATGTCTTTTTTGCTTTTTAATCCTAATTTTTTCTCGATCTCCAACTCCACCGGCAAGCCATGGGTATCCCAACCGGCTTTCCTCATAACCCTAAATCCCTGCATGGTTTTATAGCGGCAAATAATATCCTTGAAAACTCTAGATAAGACGTGGTGAATCCCCGGCTTACCGTTGGCCGTCGGCGGCCCTTCGTAAAAAACAAAATTGGGCGCATTCTTGCGTCTCATTATCGATTTTTCAAAAGTCCCGTCGTTTTTCCAGAATTCCAATATCTCTTTTTCTAATTTTGGAAAATTTAAATCCATCTTACATTTCTTCGGGAGCGGAAATCCCCATTAAGTCTAAAGTGTTTTTTAAAACGATTTTAGTAGCTAAAACTAAGGATAATCTCGCCTGGGTAAGGTTTTTATCCTCGGAAATCACCCGGCATTCCTGATAAAACTTATGGAACGTTGTCGCTAAATCCACGGCATACTGCGACAGTCTCTGAACCTGATAATCCTTTGAAATGTCTTCGATAATTTCTGGTAATCTGATTAATTGTTTGACTAACCTGAGCTCTGCGGGATCTTCTAATTTTAGGTGCTTAGTCGAATCACCAACGGTGGCTTTTTTCAAAATGCTGCAAATTCTTGCATGAGCATACTGGATGTAATAGACCGGATTTTTCTCAGATTGTTCCTTGGCCAAGTCCAAGTCGAAATTCAAATGCGTATCGGGCGATCTCGTCAAAAAGAAGAACCTCGCAACATCCAGACCAACCTCGTCGATCAATTCATCTAAGGTTACGTAAGTCCCCGTCCTCTTTGACATTCTCACTTCTTTTCCCTGCTGGATGAGACGAACCAGCTGCATTATTATCATCCGAACCTTGTCTTTATCGAAACCCAGTGCTTCAGCCGCAGCTTTGATCCTGTTGATATAGCCGAAATGATCCGCTCCCCAAAAATAGATTAGATAATTAAATTTTCTTTTTTTAAATTTATTTTTTAAATAAATAATGTCTGATAAGAAATATGTCTCTTCTCTCCCGGTTCTATAGCCCTTTATCAAAACCCTATCTTTATCATCATCAAATTTGGTTGATTTAAACCATAATGTTTTGTCTTCTTTATTGTAATAAACTAAATTTTTCTTTTGGAATTCGTTTATAATTTTTTCTTTTTCTTTACCTCTATAGAGGCTTTTTTCAGAAAACCAAACATCAAAATTTATTTTCATTTCCGATATGATTGGTTTAATTTTTTCCTTGAGAAAAATATTTGCTACAACTTTTCCAATTTCATTGCCCTTATCTGGATCAGGATAGTTCTTATATTCTTCTATTGCCCGTATAACTCTACTATCTTTTTTTAACTCATCTATATCTGCATTTTGATATGGTTTGAACTCTGAGGGTCCAGAAACATAAGAATATCCTAACCTAGTAATTTGTCCGCCGATATCATTAATATAATATTCACGTGTTACCTTATATTTAGCTTTTTGTAGAACATTAGCTAAAACGTCCCCGCAGAATCCTCCTCGGCCGTTGCCCAATGTCAGGGGACCTGTCGGATTAGCTGAAATAAACTCAACGTTAACCTTTTCTCCTTTGCCGATCTTCAACCCTCCGAATTTATCTTTTTCTTTTAAAATTTCCTTAACCTGTTTTTGTAAATATGCTTTTGAAATGAAAAAATTGATGAAACTGTTTTTCACCTCTGCTTTTTCCAAGATGTCGGATTTTATCTGACTGGCGATCTCCTGAGGATTTTTCTTCAACGTCATGGCTACATTGGTAGCGTAATCGCCGAAAACAGGATCCTGCGGCTGTTCTATCCTGACCTCAACCTCTTTTCCGTAGAGATCTTTAACCGCTTTTTCCGTCAATTTTTTGATTTCTTCCCTTATCATTTTATTCTTAATTTTACCTTAATTTCCTTCAAAATTAAAGAGTTTAATGATAATATTACTAAATGAAAGTATTAGCTGAAAATAAAAAGGCATATTTTAACTACGAAATTCTGGAGAAGTTTGAGGCGGGACTTGTCTTAAACGGACAAGAGGTAAAATCCCTTAAAACCAGGGGGGTAAACCTGATGGGAAATTATGTTGTCATCAATGACGAAGAATTGTTCTGGGTGGGAGCAACAATTCCTCCTTATCAGCCCAAAAACGCTCCCGGAAGTTACGAGGCCGAAAGATCAAGAAAACTCCTTTTGGAGAAATCGGAAATCAGACGCCTCATCGGCAAATCCAAAGAAAGAGGGTTGACTTTGGTACCCTTAAGGGTGTATACTAGAAACGCTAAAATAAAGTTGGAATTCGGATTAGCCAGAGGCAGGAAGAAAGCTGATAAAAGAGAGAGAATAAAAAAACGAGAAACAGAAAGAGAAATCCGAAGGGCTCTTAAAAATAACGTTTAATAATGGGGGTGCACGGATTGACGGAGATTTAACCAAGACAGGCAGGCCGAGTATTCTCGAATCTCGTAAAACTTCGGGAAAAAGAATAAATGCTAATTTATTCAAACAACCCGCATTAGCATACGCCTAATGCCATCTGTCCTACTGATTCTCGATAGGTAGAAACAGGTGTCATAAATTATCGAGAAACTGATGGCTCTTTTGAGGCCTAAAAGAGCTATTAAAGCAATTTGGGCCAAAAAAAGCAGGATATGGATTTGCCAGTTTTAATCCTTTCTGCTTCAAAAAAATTGGCTAAGCTTGTAGATCAGTCTTTGGAACAATTTCTGGACGGGAGCTCAATACTCCCCACCTCCACAGAATTAGTTTTTAGTTAATAGTTTTTTGAAGAGAATATTCATCAACAATCAAATAAGGGCAAGGGAAGTAAGGTTAATCGACGAAACCGGAAAACAGATAGGACTTGTTCCCTTAGAAGAAGCGCTCAGAATAGCCCGTGAGCGCAATTTAGATTTAATACAGGTGACGGAGAAGGTGGAACCGCCGGTCTGCCGGTTGGAAGACTACGGGAAATACCTTTATCGGGAAGAAAAGAAAGAAAGGGCTGCTCAAAAACACAAGGGCGGCGATATAAAGGGATTGAGATTAACTTTTAACATATCTCAACATGACCTGGAAACCCGCGCTCATCAGGCGGAAAAGTTCTTAAAAAGAGGCGATATCGTCAGGATAGAATTGCCCTTGAGGGGCAGGGAAAAAGCCCTTCAGGACTTTGCCAAAGAAAAAGTAAATAAATTCATTGAGATTTTACAGACTTTCATCCCGATAAAAGTTGAACGGGAATTAAAAAGAGAAATGAGGGGTTTGACGATGATAATCTCAAAAGGCCAATAGCAACATGTCAAAATTAAAGACAAGAAAATCACTTACAAAACGTTTCAAAATCACCAAAACCGGTAAGCTCTTGAGAAGAGTTACCGGGCTTGACCATTACCGGGCGAAAAAATCAGGAAAAAGAGTCAGGCAAAGCCGCAAATGGGTCGAAGTCTACAAAAGCGAAGCGAGAATAATTAAGAGATTATTAGGAGTATAAACTTTCATGGTCCGCGTAAAAAAAGGAAAACCAGCGAAAAAAAGAAGAAAGCATCTGTTGAAATATGTCAAAGGTTTTCGCTGGGGAAGAAAATCAAAATACAGATTCGCCAAACCAGCCATTTATCACGCCTGGGAATACGCTTACCGTGACCGAAAAGTCAGGAAAAGAGATTTCAGGAAATTTTGGGAAGGACAAATCAACGCTGCTTGCCGAAAACTCGGTATTTCTTACAGCAGATTTATAGCCGGCTTGAAAAAGAATAAAATTGAGCTCGATAGAAAAATATTAGCCGATCTTTCCCAAAATCAACTGGAAATCTTTCAAAAAATAGTTGAGCAGGTTAAAAAATAACCCTGCCCTGTTTTATTGTTATTCCCTCTTTTTTCAATAAAGAGGTTTTTTTATTCTTGCCGTATTTATAGCCGCCGACCCGGCCATCGGATTTTATAACCCTGTGGCAGGAAATCATTTCAAGGTTTGGATTTTTATTCAAAATATTACCCACTGCCCGATAAGCCCGGGGAGAACCGGCAAGTTTGGCAACTTCCTTATAAGTTGCCACTTCCCCTTGGGGAATTTTTCTTACGACTTCATATACCCTTTTTCGAAAGGAATTCGTTCGATTTTTGGAGAATTTCCTTGGCATTTTTGAAAGTTAGTTTTTTCAGGGCTTCTTCGTAAGGAAGCCATAAAAAATCCAGATGTTCGCCTGAAATTTTAACATCTTTATTTTGAGTTCGGACCAAATAAAAAGTGACGAACTTCAGGATATTTTTCCCTTCGAATCTGAAAAAATATCTGATGGTTTCCTTGAATTCTCTCATGAATTCAATGTCTTTTAGTCCTGTTTCTTCCTCAACCTCCCTTTTAACCGTGTCTTCCAATTCTTCTCCCTTTTCGATGTGCCCCTTTGGCAGATCCCAATATTCTTTCTTGGCTCGATGAGAAATAGAAGGATAATGCAAAAGAAGGTAATAAGTTTTACCTTCTTCTTTCCTGAAAACTATGGCTCCTGCCGATTTTTCCACTGGCATATCACTTAAAGTATTTTACTAATTTTTCTAACGGCCAGCAATTTATGATATCTTCTTTTTCAGCCCAGCCCCGACGAGCTTGGGCAACCCCGAATTCCATAAACCTCAATTGATCCTTATGGTGAGAATCGGTATTAATGACCATTTTGACTCCGGCCGTCTTGGCTCGTCTGATATTCTGATCGTTTAAATCCAATCTTTCCGGCCAAGCGCTGATTTCCAAAATAGTGCCGGTTTCTTTCGCTACTCTCAAAATTCTATCGAAATCGATTTCGTATTCATCTCTCCTTTTTAAGATTCTGCCTGTAGGATGCGAAATAATGTCAACGTTGGGATTTCTCATTGCCCTAATCATCCTCTCCGTCATTTCTTCTCTCGGCATTTTAAAATTTGAATGGATGCCAGCGATAACATAATCCAGTTTTTTAAGAGATTCGTCTTTGATGTCGATTGAACCATCATTTAAGATGTTGGCCTCGCAACCTTTAAGAATTATTACTTTCCAATTTTTAATTTTTAAACTTTGGTTCAATTTATCAATTTCTTTATTTCTTCGTTCCAATTTTCTTTCGTCTAGGCCATGCTCAATTCTTAAAAATTTAGTATGGTCCGAAATTCCGATGTATTCATAACCCATATTCTGGGCGGCTTTGGCCATCTCGGTAATTGAATTAGCGCCGCCGTCCCAGTCGGAATGACAGTGCAAATCGCCTCTGATGTCTCCCTGCTTAATGATTTCGGGAAGTTTATGCTTCAGGGCCGCTTCGATTTCGCCCTGATTCTCTCTCATTTCCGGCGGAGGCAACTGCATCCCCAAGATTTTATAAATGTCTTCTTCGGTTTCGCTGGCAATCATTCTGGAACCCCTGAATAAACCGTACTCCGAAAGCTTCAGACCCTTATCCATGGCGATTTTTCGGGTGATAATATTGTGTTCTTTCGAACCCGTAAAATACTGAAGGGCGGCTCCGTATGATTTCCTCGGCACCACTCGGATATCCATGTCAAAACCGTCTCTCATTCTGACTGACGCCTTGGTAGCTCCCTTGCCCCAAATTTTGATAACGCCCGGCAAGGAAACAAAAGAATCCATTACTTTTTTCGGCTTGTCAGAAATAACCAGGAAATCGACGTCTCCGATCGTTTCCTTCATCCTTCTAAGCGAACCGCAGTAATCAATCCTTTCCACTTCCTTCAGATTTTTCAACTTATTATAAATTTCTTTGGTCTTCGGCAGGATTTCTCCCAATAAAAATCTTCCCTTGCTTCTTTTCAAAAATTCTATCGCTTCCAGAATGTTTTTTTCTGTTTTTTCGCCAAAGCCGAATAATTTGGCGATTTTATGGGATTTAGCCGCTTTTTCCAAGGTTTTCAAATCCCTGATCCCTAATTTTTGATAAAGGACTTTCGCTCTTTTGGGACCCATCCCTTCGACGGAAGTCATTTCTTCCAAATTCAGAGGAAGCCGCTTTTTAAACTTTTCGTAATATTTAATCTTCCCCGTTTTTAAATATTCCTCCATTCTTTCGGCGATATTCTTCCCCACGCCGGGGATCTCCTCCAGCGCCTTTATCCCGCCTCTTTTATAGATTTCCCCGACATCTTTTTCCATTGTTTCCAAATTAATAGCCACCTTACGATAGGCTTGGGGTTTGAAATCTATTCCGTCCATCTCTAAATAATTGGCGATGTCATAGAAAATTTTCGCTAAATCTTGATTAATCATATTAAAATGGTTTTTCGGAGGGCGGAATACGGGGCGCGAAATGGTCTTTGGAGAATATTTGGTTGCGGATTAACAATAAAACTGAGGAAGAAATTATTCCAAAGAAACTAACTAAAATAAAAACCGCCTTGAATCCCAAAAGACTGGCGATTATGCCGCCAAAAGCACCGGCGAAACCGGCGGCAAAACCAATACCAGTACTCTCAATACTCCAGGAAAACGCTTCCCAGCCTTTATCAATATGCCTTGTAAAGAAAGCCGCCCAAGTGGGTACGACACAGGCCATAGCCAAACCCCGGATGGCCTCCAGAACAAAAATGTGCCAGGGCTGGGATGAAAAAATATAACCCAAGGGAATTAAGTTGGCCACGTACATTCCAGTGACCAAAAAACGAAAATCGTCTTTCTCACCGTGATTCTTATCCAAACGATGAGCGATAAACGGCTGGACAACAGATTTTGTAATCCAATAAGCTGCCGCCACAAAACCAACTATAGCCACTGTGCCTCCCTGGATTTGCTTTGTTAAAAAGATAGCAAAAATAGGACCAATTAGTCCCCATCCAGCCTGGAGTAAAAAATCCGAAGTAATTAATATTCTGATGACCTTATTGATTCCCACCATTTTTTTGATTTGAAGTGATTTTTTGGAAAAAATTCTTAATGTTTCCCGAAAAGATTTCTATGCCCAATTTTATCAGAAAAATAATCCCAATCAAAGAAATTATAATTTCAGCACCTCTTAAAATAAAGCTAAAAGTGATGCCAGTTGCCTGCCCTAAATTGAAAGTGCCGAAAGCAAAAGCTTGGGCCGTATCCAAAGCTCCCATGCCGGCCGGCAGAGGAAAACTGTAAGCCAAATAGAGAAAAAACATCACCGCCAAGGCGATTAAGATGCTCGTTTCCCTTTTAAGAAAGAATATTAAAATCCAACAACGGACAAAAATCAAAAAATATCTGAGAAAAGCGATGGCCATTCCCTGCCACATTGTTTTCTTGTTGAATTCGAAAAAATTAAAAATTTCTTTTTCAACGCCCTCGGTAACGGTGCCGTTTTTCATCTCTTTTCCGAAAAAGCGAAAAATCAATTTGAAAATACTTTCCTTTTTAAAGGACTTGAAATAAAAAGTGGCTAATATCATGGTTAACCCGCCGATTATCACTATGGAAATTATGGCAAGATTCCTTGAAATGCTTTGATTCAAAAATAAAAAAGAAAGAACTCCAAGAATCAAAAAGATTAAAGCCATGCTCGCGCTGAGCAACTTCTCAATAATAACGGCTGCTAAATTTTTATCCCAAGGGGCGGAAAATTTCTTCCGAAGAGCATACACTCTGAATCCTTCCCCCCCGAAAAGAGCCGTCGGAGACAATAAATAAGTGACGGCATTGCTCGCAAAGGCGATTTGCAACAAACCCATAAAAGGGTAATTGCAGCCCTGAGAGTTCAAAACAAACTTCCATTTCCAGAGACCCACCAGCCAAATCAACATCGTCAAAAAAAGAATTATCAGACTGTTACGACCGGAAAAATTGAAAAGAATTTTCCTGACTTCCTGCCAGCCCACCGTATTGAGAATCCAAAAAAACAGGGCTATGCCGATCAAAAGAGAAATCAAAAAAAAGAAAAATTTCTTCATAAAGATCAACGGATCTTAGCGTAAAGGAAGGTAATGATTTTTGGGCTGACCTCCGGAGACGGCCAATAATAGTCGTGACCCGAAGCATGAAACGCTTTCCAAAAAGAAAGGTTTTTACCGCTAATTTTCGCCTTGATCCACTTAAAAGGCGTTTCAAACAGGGAAAGAAACAGGGAATCCGCATCCCCGATAGCCAAAGTATCCTTTCCGTTGTTGTCCAACTGTAGAATGTTATCCGAGTCCTGATTCTCTGTCCAAAATGGAGTCCCGGCGGTAATGGCCAGAACCGAATCTTTCATTTCCCCGGAAATCTTCTCATAAGTTTTGTTGACAAACGTCCCTCCGCTCGAAAGTCCGGCTATGATTATTTTCTTGTCGGGAAAAGATTCGCCAAGGGTTTCGATTTTATCTGCCAAATTGTCCGAAGAGTGTTCAAAACGATTAAAAAATTCTCTTATGGCCGTAATTTTACCCAAGAAATCATTCTTTGTTCTGGTATAGGGAATTACCACCGATTTATATCCCCAATCGTTAAGGGTTTTTTGGATTCCCTCGATAATCGGAGTGAAATCCTCCGCATTCTCCGGGGGAGTGTTTCCCCATCCGCCGGAATTGAAAATTATTATGACATCGCTATTCCTGGTTGAATCCAATATCTCCGGTAATTGAAAATCGTCCGGCACCGCTTCCGGTCCGAAAAGGACAACTAATCCCAATAAAACAATTGAAATAAGAATTATTTTTTGCATGTTAAACAAAACTTATTTTCCACCGTCTTAAGGAATTCTATCAGGACGGGATCGTCTATCACTTCTTTAGCCCGCCTTACCCAAAGCCTGTGTTCAATTCTGCCGTATTTTTTCCAATAGATTAATCCTTGCAGAAGATTGATTACCTTATCGGCTTGTTTCACAAATCTTCCTTCCTTAGTTGATCCATTTTCAAAATCAAGCCAAAGATCCTTTATTTGCCTTTTTAAATTCCCGGGTAAATTGGAAATAAGCTTATTCATTGCCCTGGTCTCCAGTATTTTTTTAACCTTTTCCATTTTTTTCCTTTGCTCGGTTGTCGGGCGACCGGATATCGGCTTAAGCTTTGAAGCGTCTCTAATGGTAAATTTGTCTTTTATACTTACCGCATCGTAGGAAGTGAAATCGGGAGAATAAACTTCGCAGATATCGTGAATAAGAGCCATTTTAATAGCTCTTTCCAGATTTAATTTCCTTTTTTTGCCCAGAATCCAGGTTAAAATGGCCAAATGAAAGATATGTTCGGCCGATGTTTCGGCATTATTCACCTTGTGGATTATCCAGCCTCTTCTGCCTTTTCTTTTTAAATTTCCGATTTCAATTAAAAAATTAAGGATTTCCCTTATCTGGCCGTCTTTTTCCTGTCTTCCGAGTTTTTTATGGTGAAACTTCTCGTCCAGAGCGTTAATGAATTTAAGCAGAAGCGGATCATCAAAAAATTCTCTCGCCCAAAGCCACCACGGACCCATTGGAGGATTTTTAAGTTTCTTCCAGTATTCCAAAGCCTGGAGAAAGTTTTCCATTCTGTCTGCCTGGCGGAAAAACCTTCCTTCTTGGGTTAGACCATGTTCGTAGTCAAACCAAAAATTCTTGATTTCCTTTTTAAGATCAAGGGGCAATATGGCGATGAGTTTATTGAAACCTTTTTCTTCTTTTTTGTATTTATGGAGAGCCTGGATTCTTCTTTCGTAATTGGAAAATCTCGGCCAGGTTTTCATCAATTCTCTAAGTTTTTTTTTGTCTTTGGGCAAAACCGAATCATAAGGAGTAGTGTCTCCGGCATAAATTTCGCATAAATCATGCACCAAAGCTATCTTGACAATCCTGTCTGTTTTAAGGTTTTTCTTTTGAGCCAAAAGCCAGCCGAGTATCGCCGCTCGAAAAACGTGCTCGGCGATGCTTTCCGGGTTTTTAATCTGATTTATCACCCAACCACGCCTGGGCATTTTCTTCAATTTTCCGACTTCAATCAAAAAATTAAGGAGATTCTTCATGTATATTCTTATTCAATTTATCATATTTCAGCCAAACAAAAAAGAGAGGAAAAATCCTCTCTAAAACCATCTAGAAAGAGATATTTTTAGCTAAGATTGTATTTTATCTTCTTTATTTTATAGATTGTTTGAATGGGAGAGGAGACAAGGACTTGATCACCGACTTTGTGTCCCAAAAGCGCTCGACCTACCGGAGATTCGTTGGAAATCTTGCCAATCGATGGATTGGCCTCTAAGGAACCGACCAAAGTAAATTCGTCTTTCTGACCGTCAACCTCAACCAAGATAGTCGCCCCCAAGTCAACCATATTTTGATTGCTTTTGGAAGGAGACGTAATCAATTCGGCGTTCTTTATGATATTCTCGAGCTCGGTTATCCTTGATTCCAGAAAACTGACGTCTTCTTGGAAGGCCAGGTATTCAGGGTTTAAATCTTCCGACTGCAAAATCCGGGGAGATTCTCCTTTGGTTTTGGCTAACTTTAACTCTTTCAATCCCTTGAATTCCTTTTTGATCTTTTCTAATCCCTCTTTAGTTAGATAAAACTTTTTTTCTTCCATATATTTTTTGAAAATCCCCTCTTGTTAAGGGGATTAGGAGAAAATTTTTGTTATTGTTTTAATATTCTACTAATCCCCTCAGCAAGTCATTTTTCCGAAATTTAAGACAATTGTGGCAACAACCTTTTGTGAAAGGGGCCAAATTCTTAGATAATTATGTTTTATATTCTTTACCAACATGTCTGTCAACTGATTTACCGTTTATCCTTTTTAATTATAGACGAGTAAGAAATCTTGTCAAGTGACTTTAGAAAACTCAATAAAATCACCTGTTTTCTTTGTTTTCCTAAACCTTTTACCCTGTACGCTTTATTTTATTAAACCAAGAAGTTTTGTCAAGGGGGGGGCATAAAACGGCTATAAAACAATCTTCTTTAGTTCAACCAGCGTTTTGATTACCTGATCCGGTTTTATTTTCGCCTGGCAATTATCCCTCTTTACCAAAACCGTAGCCATGCCTGCTTTCTTAGCTCCCAAAACATCCACATAAATATTATTACCCACGAATATGCATTGATGGGGCTTTAAATTCAATTTTCTTGTGATCAGCAGAAACGGGGCTTTGTCTGGTTTTGTCTGTCTTACATCTTCACCGGCAACAACTATGAAATTAAACCATTTCTTTAAGTTCAATTTTTTAATTCTCTCTGATTTCAATTCTTTAACCCCGTCGGTATCGGTAACCATACCGAGTATATATTTTTTATTTTTCAAATAAACCAGGGTGGAAATGGCGTCTTTATACAGTTCACTTTTTTTCTTTACGGCATTCCAATAAATTTCAGTCAATTCTTCCAAAAAGTTTTTTGGGGGAGATATTTTAAATAATTCCTTTATTATGAAAAACCACCAAATATTACGATTGTAAATTCCTTTATTTTCGATCTGGCAGGTCGTCTTTCTAATTTTCCGGTATAAATCTCTGAAACTGCCGGTATTTGTTCCTTTTCCTCTCAAAAAATCATAAATTTTTATCGATGCTAATTTTAACCCCAATTCCTTACCGTATCTTGTTTTAGCGAGGGTATCGTCGAAATCAAATATTACTGCCTTCTTGGAAGTAATTTTCTTTTTCATTTTTCTGTCAAATCCATGGGTTCGGTAAAAGGTTTGAAAGTTTCTCGGTTTATCGCTTTGGGGATTATCGGCAAGCCGCCGGTATTCACTTCTATGAACCTTACGCCCGGTTCCGACCTTATTTCCTGGTCCAAAAATTCTTCTATCGCCCTATTGCTTGGAGCGACAATGTCAATAATAAGATCTTTGTTACTTCCCGAAACTTTCATTAAATTAAAGACTAATGGATTTTGATTCAATTTTTTAATTATTTTTTGGCAGGATTGATTATCTGCCCTTACACCGATATTGGCGCTGACCGAAAAAAACTTTTCCAGATTTATTAAACCTTTTATTTCCAATATTCTCTGTTTTAACAATCTGTCTATCCTATTTTTCACCCCGACGGAACTTAATCCTATTTTTTGGGCGATCTCGGCAAAAGATTTTTTACCGTCCTGCAGAATTATTTTTATGATATCGAAATCGATTTTATCTAATTTGGGTTGGGGAACGAGATAACGTTCGGCCACGAAATCGGCCAGTCCCCTCAAATCGTGCATGACGGCGCATTTGACGTCTTTTATCCCCAGTTTCTTTTTTTTGGAAGATAATATTCTTGAAGCCGTCTGGTAGCATCTGCCGGTAATAATGTGACTATCTACCATTATCACTTTTCTCCCCTTCAGTTTTTTATCCTCCAATCCCTCCCCAGCATCGTTTATGGTGGTAAAAGTGACGTTGTGTTTTTGCTGTTTAAGCCACTGAAAAACTCCTTGACCGTAAAACACGCCGTTTTCTCCCAAGCCAACGACGCAAATCTTATCTTTGCCGGCATACTTTACAATATCTCTTCCTACCCCTTTTATGAGCTTCTGGATGGATGGATACTTTAAAATATTTGCTAACATATTATGATAAATCATAGGAAAAAAACTCTATCATGTCAAATCAGCCTATTGAGATCGATGGTTCATATTTAGAGGGGGGCGGCCAGATTTTAAGAACAGCTTGCTCGCTGTCTGTTGTTACTGGGAGACCCTGCCGGGTTTTTAATATCAGAAAGGGCCGGCCCAATCCGGGATTGGCCCCCCAGCATCTCTTAGGAATCCAAGCTTTGGCCAAGTTGAGCAATGCCGATTTGGAAGGCGATTCTTTAGGGTCGGAAGAAATCGTTTTCTCTCCTCCGGAATCTGTCGAATCAGGACCTAAAGATATCCAAATTAAGATTGACACGGCCGGCAGCATCACTCTGGTCTTACAAACATTGATTCTTCCGGCGCTTTTAAGTCCGCAACCCCTGAAAATTACTTTTGAGGGCGGGGCGACGGATACTTTTTTCTCACCAACTATTGATTACTTTAAGCATTGCTTTTTAAAAATTTTAGAAAAAATGGGGGGCAAGATTGAGATTAACGTTATCAAAAGAGGATATTATCCCGAAGGCGGAGCAAAAGCCGAAGTTTCAGTTTTTCCGTCGAAATTAAAAAACATCAATTTGACGGAAAGAGGAAACCTTGAAAAGATCATCATAATTTCCGGGGCGTCCGAAGTTTTAAAAGACAAAAAAGTCGCCGAAAGACAGATTGCCGGAGTCAGGGAAATTTTGGGAAAACTCAATCTGCCGACCGGAGAAAATGTTGAATATCACAAAACTCAATCTCCGGGAAGCAATCTTTGTCTGGTGGGAAAGTTTGAAAAAACCCTACTGGGAACTGATAATTTGGGCAAATTGGGTAAAAGAGCGGAAGACGTCGGCAAGGAAGCGGCCCTGGAATTGTTGAAGGAACAGAAATCTGGCGCTTGTCTGGACAAACATTCATCGGATCAGATTTTGCCCTATTTGGCTTTAGCCGGAGAAAAAAGCCAAGTTTCAGTCTCGGAAATCACGAATCACTGCAGAACAAACATTTGGGTAATTGAGAAATTTATTAAAGGAAAATTCAAAATTGAAGGAAATTTAATTAGTTTCGAAGATTAAAAGAGAGTGTCCTGCCGAGATAATTCTCTCTGTTCTTCTTTAGAAAAAATCTTAATTTTACCGTAAACGCCGTCATAACCAGCTTCCTTAAAAACCTTTCCTTCTCTCACTCTTACTATGCCTTCGGAAATTTCAGGCGTGGTTACGGCCTCCAGTTTTTCTTTCGGCGCCTCTAAAAGAATATTGAATTCTGAACCGAATTTTTCAATTAAGTTGTTGTATTCTTTTTCAACTCCCTTGGTCCCTCTCGTTTGCCCAAAAACATCGGCAATGATTTCTTCCAAGGGAACTAGATTTTTGAAGGGGATGGCCCCTTGGGGTCTGAAACCCTCTTTTCTGTCAGCCAGTTCCTCCACCCGATTCAAAACCCCGACGGTCAGCGGCTTCCCGCAGACTGGGCAAATGCCGTTGTATTTCCTGGTTTCTGAAGGAGATAATTTGATTCCGCAAATTCTGTGACCGTCAAAATGATATTTCCCTTCTTCTGGGAAAAACTCAATCGTGTATAGAAACTTTTGAGGATTTTTTGTTTTAATCGCCCCGATAATTTCT
>JAQUAA010000008.1 GCA_028687495.1 Minisyncoccota bacterium
ATTAAGGGCGTCAGAGAGAAAGAAAGAATCAAAGAACTGATTCTCGGCGCAATAGCCGAAGTTTCTTTGCCGACTGTACCACTGGGCAACATCATCTTTACTTTCCCCGAACGTTCTCCGGACCAAGACAGAACGAAAATAAGACTGATCAAAGACCTGCGTTCCGGAGAAGAAATCGGAGCGGAGAAGGAAAAGGAGGTAAGGACAGCCATATACTTAGCGCTGATAACGCTTCAGGATATCAAGGAAGTGGATGTTACCTTCAGGGATTTCGATGCCGCTTTCGACGATTATTGTTAAGGGGCGGATGCTGATAAAATATCGGTGTCCGCCTTTCTGTTTTTCTTGACTTGTTTTTGA
Organism: Minisyncoccota bacterium; assembly: GCA_028687495.1. Taxonomy (GTDB): domain Bacteria; phylum Patescibacteriota; class Minisyncoccia; order Minisyncoccales; family RBG-13-42-11; genus JAQUAA01. Next base: position 361 of record JAQUAA010000008.1, read on the forward strand.
AAGAACGGTAAATTTATACTTGTATCCATGGAGCATAAGATTAAAGAAAAATCAAAAAAAGAATTATTGGAAGCCATTAAAAGAGCCAAGGAAAAAGAACACGAGGCGAGAAAAATAAAACACGAGATTCATAAAAGACGTCAGCAAAGCATCAATGAATCCGATTAATGAAAGAATCGCCATTTGGGCGATTTTCTGATAGAATAAATTAAAAGGTCAAGCTTTAATAAAAAAACAAAAGAAAATAAAAATATGGGCATGGGATGGCGTAATCAAAAACGTCTTTTGAGAAACTTAAAAAAGAGAAGTAAAAGAAGGGGTCAATATAAGAAGAAATAAAAAGTTTATAAAAATATGAAAAAATTATTTTTCTCTTTAATTGTCGTCTCTTTCTTAATCGGAGCTGTCAGCGTTCTGGCTCAGGAAAATAACGCAACCTCTACCGGGATCGATCCTGACAGTCCGTTTTATTTCCTGAAGACCTGGAAGGAGCAAATCCAAACGTTCTTCACTTTCGGCGAAGAGAATAAGGCCAAACAATTCTTACATTTGGCTGATGTCAGATTGGCCGAATACCAGAAAATGATTGAGAAGGGGAAAACCGAAATTGCCCAGAAAACGCTGGATAAATACGAAAAGCAGTTAAGCCACGCCATTCAGAAGATCGAAGAACTGCAGAATAAGGGCGTTGACGTTGAGGACCTGTCGGAAAAATTATCAACCACCACCTTAAAGCATGTTGATGTTTTGCAGGAAAATCTCCTTAAGGTTCCCGAATCAGGGAAAGAGGGGATTAAGAAAGCTTTGGATGCGATTAGAAAAGGAGTAAGAACAAAAAAGACCGATGTGACGAAAGAACAGGCATGCTTGAAATCAGAGGGAACGGTTTCAACTTCGTCTTGCTGCGAAAGTGCTGCTGATTTTCCGAATCTCTGTCTTATCGGCGCTTGCGGCTGTTCCTTGGAAAACAGCACCACTACCACGGTTTGCAACTGCGGAGAAGGGAAGTGTTTTAACGGAGAAGAGTGCGTGGAGATTTCTGCGGAATAGAAACGAAAAACACCTAAAAAATATCTGAGATTCAAGCCGCCGAAAGGCGGCTTTCTGTTTTTACGATTGACAATCCGATTTTTCATTCTATAATAGGTGCTTGCATCGGATAAAAATATTCGATGAAAAAGAAGGAGAAAAGTGTGACAGCAAAGTTCCTTAACAATCTGAAAGGCAAACTAAAGGGTTGTCCGGACTGCTCCAATTGCGGAGACAGTTTCTTATGGAAGCCGTGTACGACGGTTTTCAATTTCCTGCAGCCGGGAGGATTGGTGGTTCAGGTATCGTTTTGCGATGAATGCTTGGCTGATCCCAAGAAATTGGATATAGCCAGAATCAAGAAAAACCTGATGAAAAAGGAGAAGTATTCCTGGCTGGAAACGGAGAAAGTCGGCGACTTCCTCAGTTCTAAATTTAAGACAATCTAACATAGAAGCCACCCAGACATCCATTGCTTGAAGGGTGGCTTTGTATTTTTTTAAGATTATTTCCGACAAATCTGACAAGGGAGTCGTTTCTTGACATTTTTAAGAAAGTTGTTAGAATATAAACCATAATATAGGTAACAGGGAGGGGTTACTTAGGTAATCCAGCCCTTTTAAATAAGAATACTTCGAGTAATGAAATAAGAAAACACAGAAAAGAAAAAAACGAAGAAGGAGGAAAGTTTAATGCTGACATTTCTGATCGTCCTGGTTTACCTTATCTGTTTTGTGCCACTGATTGTCCATGGAATCAAAGCCTTACGAGAGAAAGAAGTAAGTGCGGCGGCCTGGAAGGAATCAATCGGCGTGGCGGTCGGAGGCGTATTCATTCTAAGCGTCGTCCTCTGGCTGCTGGGGCTCTATCCTGACGTCCTGTTTTTCCGGAGCCTGGGATATGAAAGCGTCTTCTGGAAGACTAACCTCGTCAAGTGGGGGTTTTTCTGGGGCGCTTGGTTGATAATCCTGGCAGTGCTGATGGTGAATTTCTTCATCATCAAGAGATTCGTTGTTTTCCTGGGCAGAAAAGAAACTCCCAAACCGCCTCCTGAAGACGAGCGCGACAGAAGATATCGTACTCCTCACTGGAACGAAAGAGAAGAGTACGGGGCGAAAGCGCTGAGGAACAATAACCTCTTAATTAACATCTTCACCCCGATTCTTACGGCGATAACCGGCCTGATCATAGCCATTGTTGTCGCTGGCGGATGGGAACGCGTGCTCTTGTGGGCGAATCAATTTCCCATGGGCACCGCTGATCCCATCTTCGGCAAAGACATCAGCTTCTACCTTTTTTCTTTGCCTTTCCAGCAGTCCCTGAGCAATTGGACTTTCTGGATACTCTTTTTCCTTCTGGTGGAGAACGTTTGTCTCTACCTCGTCTACTACTATTACGCCAAGGATAACGAGAGCGAAGAAGCCAAAATCCGGGTGGGCGAAAGGGGAATGGGCCATTCCGTGGTCATCCTCGCAGCCATACTCGGGGTTCTCATCTGGCAGAGAGTGCTGGGGCTTTACCAGCTCCTTTACGCCTCTGGCGGAACAGTTTACGGCGCCGGCTACACCGATGTCAACGTGAGAATCGGAGCCAACTGGTTTTTCATCGCCGTAATCTCGCTGACCATCGTCATCCTGCTGGCCCGGCTGTTCTGGAAAAGGAACTACCTTTTTTACTCGCTTTGCCTTATTCCGGCTGTCTGGCTGGTGGCTCTGGTCATTGTACCGGCCTGCACCCAGCAGTTCAGCGTCAAACCCAACGAACTGGAAAAGGAACAGCAATACCTCGCTTACAATATCCAAGCCACCCGCCAGGGATTCGGCCTGGATAAGTTGGACGAGAAAGAGCTGGATATCAGCGAAACCTTGACCCAGAAACAACTGACAGACAATAAACTCATTCTGGATAACATCCGTTCCTGGGACTGGCGGGTTCTCGACACCAACTACTCGCAGAAGCAGCTGTTCAGGCAGTACTACGATTTCATTGACATTGACATCGACCGCTACATGATCAACGGCAACTATCGCCAGGTAATGCTGGCCAGCCGGGAGATGGACCAGTCGAAGCTCGATGCCAAAGCCCAAACCTGGGTCAACAAGCGCATTAAGTACACCCACGGCTACGGCATCGCTCTCAACGCGGTCAACGAATTCTCAGAGAGCGGCATGCCGATTCTCTTGGTCAAGGATATTCCGCCCGTAAGTTCCGTATCGGAAATAAAAATCACCCGGCCGGAAATCTATTTTGGCGAACTGACCAAAGAACACGTCTTCGTCAAAACCACGGAACCTGAGTTCGACTACCCGAAAGGCAGTGAAAACGTTTACTGCTTTTACCAGGGTTCAGGCGGCGTGGAAATCGGCTCGGGACTGACAAGATTGGCTTTTGCTCTGAAGTTTGACGGTATGCCGGTTCTGCTCTCGAATTACCTTACGCCAGAGAGCAGGATACTTTACTACCGCCAGATTGACGAAAGGGTGCAAAAAATCGCTCCCTTCCTGCGCTACGACTACGATCCTTATATGGTGGTCGACAGCCAGGGCAAGCTCTGGATAATGAAGGATGCTTACACTGTTTCCAGTCACTATCCTTATTCCGAACCCTACAGCGGCGAACCTTTCAACGAGGACATCAACTACATCCGCAATTCGGTCAAGGTGGTGATTGATCCCTATAACGGCACGGTTGACTTCTACATCTTTGACGAGCAAGACCCCATGGTCAGGGCCTACCAGAAAATCTTCCCGGCGCTGTTCAAATCAAAAGAGCAGATGCCCAAGGACCTGGTATCCCATCTGAGGTATCCTGAGGATTTAATCTACGTACAGGACAAGGTTTACTGCGCTTACCACATGGTAGATCCCGGGGTTTTCTACAATAAAGAAGACCTCTGGCAAATCGGCAGGGAAATCTACGGGAAAGATCCCCAGGAAATGATACCTTACTTTGTCATGGCCCGTCTGGCCGGCGGCAGCGACGAAGAATTCGTCCAAATGCTGCCTTTCACGCCAAAGAACAAGGAAAACCTGATCGGCTGGATGGCAGGCCGCTGTGACGGAGACGAGTACGGCAAAGGCCAGGTCTTCAAGTTCTCCAAACAGACCTTGGTCTACGGTCCCATGCAGTTTGCTGCCAGGACCAACCAGGACGAGGAAATCGCCAAAACTCTGGCTCTCTGGACCCAGGCTGGGTCAGACGTCATCAGGGGCAACACTCTGATCATTCCCATAGCTGACACGCTGATGTATTTCCAGCCGCTTTACCTGAAAGCCCAGCAGTCAGAGATGCCGGAAATCAAGAAGGTGATTGTGGCCATAGGCGACAAGCTTGATTGGGGCGACAACCTCAACGACGCTTTAGCCCGCGTACTGGGCTTTGCGCCATCGAGCACAGCAACTGCTCCGGTTATGCTTGACGCCAATGTCGCCGAACTTCTCCAGTCAATCGAGAAACATTTTGACGAATACCAGAGATTGACGGGGGAGGGGAAACTGGCTGAGGCCGGACAGGAACTGGAACAACTCCGCATCGAGATTGAACGATTGACAAAAACTAAATAAGGAGGGAATTATAGTATAAAAAAACAAAGAGGCAGGACGCACACGCATCCTGCCTCTTAAGTTTGCTTTTTTCCGCTTTAGATGGTATTATAAGGTTGATGCAAATTCTAAAGAATAAGCTTTATCAGGTCAGGATTTTCAGCAAGGACACCAAAAAATGTGTCAGGGTTATTGGCGAGAACGGTTTGACTCCCAGGAAGCTGGATATAGTGGAAGACGGGTTGATAAAGGATCTTGACTGGAATAATTTCAGCATACAAACCGTGGAGTTCAACAAATAATTATTTAAGACGAATCGCCCTAGGGGCGATTTTTTAGTTCACACAATCTATGAACGGGGTTAGTCATTGACAAATACTAAAAATATGTTATAATTTAAACAAGAGAGAATTAGTATTAACGTTGATTTAGAAAGGAACCAACGCAATAAAATAATTACAGAACTCTCTTGCTGAAGTTCTTTTAAATAAAAATAAGGAAAGAAAGGAGGTGCTATGAATACCGCAAGGGTCCCGTTGATTGCTATAGGAGGTCTCAGCGTGGGGAAAGAGGCTTATCCGGAGCTAATCGAGCTCGGAAAACTAGAAAATGTGGTGTTGTTTACTAATCCAAAAGGCACCACTATCCGTGAGAAAACAAACCGGATAATAGCCCAGCTGCCTAAATCTTTTGAGGAAGCAGATATTGTCAGTTTTTCTCAAGGAAGCTTGGTGGCAACTAAAATTGCCTGCCATCTTAAGACACCGCGACGTCTAATCCTTGTTAATCCGGCTGGCTTGATAGATGATGACTCACCAACAGCTCTTATTGGCAGATTTTTCCTGCAGGTAGCCGAAGAAATTAGGTATGCCATCAGACATGCTTTTCATCTCGACTTCAAACCCTTAAGAAATTCAGCCCTTGTCGGACTTAATTTCTTAAAAAACTGCTTTTGTAAAATTTATCTTTGGCAAGAGTTATCGGAAATGGCGCATGCAAAAGTCGTACCATCACTTCGCGACCTAAAAGAAAGAGGTGTCAAAATAGTTCTTCTGACAGCTAAAAGCGATCGTATTTTCCCCGAAAAACGCATCGCCCAAACACTGGAAGGAGAACCTGGCCTGATCGATGAATGGATCCATTTTCCCGGGGAGGACGCGTCCCACAACGCATCCTACCTAAAGGAAATTGGCATAATTCGACGGGTGTTGGGCTGGTGAAAATTGAAGAACAATCTTCAATAAGTAACCAGCCTTATTTTTTATTACACTGCGTATTTTATACGTCTTTACGTCCCACAATCTATGAACGGGGAGGAAATCGCCAACAGGGCGGTTTTTTGGTAGAATAAAATAAGGGTCTAAATAATTTATTTAAAAAATATAATTACTATGATACTAAAAATTTTATTAGCTATATTAGTAGTCTTATTAATGTTGATGGTAGTATTTCGTAAGAAAATACGAAAAATTACCATAAACAAACCTTTATTTATATTAGGAATTTTATTGGCCTTAACAGATGCTTTCTTAATGTGGAATGGTCATGTTTTGGGAGAAAATACTACAGGTATTGCAAGCATTATAGGTATTATCGGGATAGGTTTAATAGCTACCTCGTCAGTATCAGGGAAACCCAAAAAAACTCCAAATCAATAAATTATTCCTTCCTTAAACAGGTTCTAACATCGTTCCCCGCTAGAGGAGTCGATAAAAAACCGCTCATGAGGCGGTTTTTACGTCACACAATCTATGGACGAGGAGCTAAAGTCGCACAATCCATTTGTGAGGGGCAAAGTGCGACTTAAAAGTGTCGTAATACAAACAAATGACGAATCATCTATGGATGATGAGTTAAAGCCCAGTTTGTGTCGCAATAACCGACGAATGATGATCTATCTATGAGGGGGGGGATCTACTTATCTTGTCTTGCATGAATTTAGTTGATTTTTCTTTAATTTAGATTATTCTAAAATTAGAAATTATAAATTATCACATTTTCTAAGTTGATGATCAGCCGCAATATATCAAAAATCAGTCAAGAAATGGAGAAAGCAGTTAAACGTTCTGGTTACTTATTTGAGCAGGAGATAGCTAATATTTTGAAAAAGAAAAGTTTCATGGTAACCCCTAATTATGCATTTAGAGATATTGAAACTGATGAAAGTAGAGAAATTGATGTGGAGGCGTTTGATATGAAATTTTTAGGGAGAGACAAATTTCTAGAAACTATTAATACATATCTTTTTGTAGAGGTTAAAAACATAACGCCTTTAGTGTGTTTTACACAGGAAGAAGTTAATAGCAGGTATATTACTGGGAATATACAATTTACAGGTTTTCCTGAAAATATATGGACAAAAAGAAATAAAGGTACCCTATTAGAAGATTTTCTGAAAATAGAAAAATTTCATCATTATTATTTAACAAACAGAATTTCTTCTCAATTTTGTATTATTTCAGATAATAAAAGGGCTGGGAAAAAAGATCCACCATATATAGCCTCTCATCATTTCGCTAGCAATAGAAATTTATATGAAGAATTAATTCTGCCACTTATTAAGGTCGTTATATCTGAGAAAGAAACGCTTAAAAAAAATTGGGAATTTGATTCGAGAGGGGAGCCAATAAGTTTACATTTTTATTATCCAGTTGCGGTAGTTAATGGACTGTTCGAATGTTACATAGGAGGAAAGAAGCCGTCATATAAAAAAGTTAATAGGATTAATTTTATAAGAAGATATGAATCGAAAAAAATATCTGGAGATTTCAGGATTGATATATGTGACGAAAAAGGACTTAAAGAATTAATAGCTGATATACAGAAAGACACAGACGATATCACTAAGAAGATTAAAAGAAAGATTAAATTATTTAGACAGAGCGCTTTTCGTGATGCGAAATCAGAGTTTCAAAAAAGAAAAAATATTTAAATCTATGTCAAATAATAATAGTTGGCCACGAGATAGTTACACTGGCCCAGGAGGAGGGCTTTACACTGGCCCAGGAGGAGGGCTTTACACTGGCCCGGGAGGAGGAGCGTACACTGGCCCGGGAGGAGGAGCGTACACTGGCCCAGGAGGAGGGCTTTACACTGGACCAGGAGGAGGGCTTTACACTGGCCCAGGAGGAGGGCTTTATGCCGGCCCAGGAGGAGGGCTTTATACTGGCCCAGGAGGAGGGCTTTACACTGGCCCAGGAGGAGGGCTTTATGCCGGCCCAGGAGGAGGGCTTTACACTGGACCAAGTTCAAAACCTTATCGTAATAATTGGCCACCTAGAGAAGTTTTCCTCGAGTGCTTACTTGAGCGTGGTCTAGACGATGTATATAAGATACTTAAAGAAGTGTGGGATTTATAAATTAAAGATATCTTAAGATAATTGGTAATCTAATTTGTTGGGCAATGCCCAATCTAAAAATGAAGAAAGATGAAGGGCAAACCCCTCATTTTTAAATAGCACAACTTGTATTAGGTGAAGTTCCGTATTAATATTGTACGACATTTAAGAGATGAGAGAAAACCGTTAGAGTAGAGAATTAACGGTTCTTCTATTTCTTTAAATTTTTGCCGGAGTGGAACTGACGGTGGATGTCGCGGAGACGCTTATTGGTTAAGTGAGTGTAAATTTGAGTGCTGGTGATGCTGCGGTGGCCCAGGAATTCCTGAATGGTTCTGATATCAACTCCTTGGTTTAACAAATCCGTGGCGTAAGAATGCCGGAGGGTGTGAGGAGTAGTGAAAACAGGCACGCCAGATGAAATGGCGTATTTTTTAACTATTCTTTCTACGGAGCGAGGGGTGAGCCGGGGTTCTGAATCTTCGCGGGCCCGGTAATGGATAAACAAAGGTTTTTCTTTGTCAGTCCGGGTTGCCAGATATTTCTTTAACCATTCCAAAGCTCTTTCTGAAAAATAAACGGTGCGGGGATGTTGGCCTTTGCCGATGATGCTTAGCTCGAGATCTTTCTTGTCTTTCAGGTTAGTGAACTGTTCGCGGTTTAAGGCGACTAATTCAGCTATTCTCAAGCCGGTTGAGAATAAGGCCTCTAAAATAGCCCTGTCCCTTAGGCCCTGAGGAATGTTCGTATTGGGAGCCAGTAAAAGCTTCTCAATCTGGTCCAGGTTAAGGAATTTAACGGTTTTTTCGGCCTTAGCGTCCTTTGGGAGCGCTATTTTGTCGCTGGGCAGTGATTCTATGTCTTTGGCGGTAAAATAGCCCAAAAGGGCTCTTAGAGCGATTAAATAGTAGTTCTGGGTGACCTTCTTTAAGGAATGGCCCTTTTCATCCGCAAAACGGCTTAAATAGAGGCGATAAGCCCAAACATCATCAGAAGTCAGCTCATGGGGCAGTAAAGCCTGTTTTTTAGCCATTTTCAGCCAGGAGACGAACTTGTGGAGGTAGAGCTGGTAGTTTTGCTGGGTTCGGTTGGCAAGACCTTTTTCAACCTCGCAATAATCCAGAAAGTCGGGGATTGATTCAATAATTGTTTTATTGGATTTTTTCATAAAAATTTTTTAAAAAAATTAATAGGTGAGTGGTAAAATTTTAAATTTGAAGAGTGTGATGAATAAGAGATATTAGAGGGGTTCTTAGGAGGCCCCTCTTACCCCTATATTAAAGGTCGCTTTACCTTTATTGTGCGACAATATCTATATTTATAATATCAGGCCAAAATAGCCTGTCAACCCCTCTTCCCCATGGAAATATGCCTTATAAAAAGCGAAAGGACCCCGTGAGAATCATAAGTGGGGTCCCTATTGGTTTGATTATTGGATTGTAGCGTGTGCCATCATTATGGCGAGTAAATTGTCAAAGAGCGGTGTGAAAAGAGCTGGAAACGGATCATTAGAGAGAGGGGCTGGGATGCAAGCCTATTGTGTGAAGTGTACCCTTTAAGGAGGTGATGCTGCCTTTTGAGGGTCATTGATGGTCGCCAACCCCTCTCCCAGGAGAGATAGTCGCGTTGCCGGTCAAATGTGCCACAACTGCCCAACGTCCGTCTTGATGCTTGGTGTTGCCTGTCTTCGTGCTTTGTCTTACCTGCCTTTGTTCGTTTTTGTTTTCCGCGTGTTCATGCTCTACCCGGAATGGATCTTGCGAGCCGGCAACAAAAGCTGATTTCTCCCTCCCAATTACATTATAATTTTAAACAACAGATCCTGTCAAGAAAAAACCGCCGGTTCCCTACCCCAGCGGCCAAGCCACCTTATAAGTGTCGCACAATATTATTCAATCAATCTTGCAAAATACATTATTAAAATTCCAATCAAGAAAAAACCGAAAGACAACAATGATTTTTTCAGATTCGTTTCTTTTCTGATTTCCGGAATCAGGTCTGATGTTGAGATGTAAAGAAAGCCACCGGCAGCAAAGGGCAAAAGATAAGTAACCAGCCCCTGGATAGTGAAAGACAAAAAATATCCTATGATGCCTCCGGCGATAGCCGTTAAGGCAGTCAAGAAATTGAAAATCAAAGCCTTCCGTTTTTCAAAACCGCTGTAAAGCAGAACTCCGAAATCGCCGATCTCCTGCGGTATTTCATGGAAGACGATGGCAATGCTGGTTACGATTCCCAACTTCAAATCTACCAAAAAGGTGGCGGCGATGATTAAGCCGTCAATAAAATTATGGACACTGTCCCCCACTAGGTTAATATAGCCGAAAGTATGAATCTTGCATTCTCCTTCATGGCAGTGCCGCCAATGAAATACCTTCTCAATCAGGTAAAAAATGACAAAAGAAGCCAAAATAAAGGGAAAAAGTACCGTATCGGATAGTTTTTGCCCTGCTTCGGGCAGTAAATGCAAAAAAGCGCCTCCCATCTGGGTGCCAGCCGAGAGACCGAGCAGAACCAGAAGGATCTTTTGCAACCTTTCTTTTTTCAAGGCCAGAAAAAAAATTCCGATTAGAGAAACGGAGCTAATTAAAAAATTGGCAATTAAAATATCTGCAAGCAAAGGCATGTTCTATTTGGTAGAGATCAATTGTTTGAATTTTTCCCAAAGGTAGTCCCAGGCTTTCGGCAGTTCGGTTTGGGCGCTTTCTTTCATTTCTTGCTTTTCTTTTTGGAATTCTCCCTCGATAACCGGTTTCCTCTTTTCGATTTCAGGCGTTATGAATTTTTTGAACCAGTCGGCAATTTTCGGCCAGATGTTCGCCTTGAACCAATCGAACATCTTCTGCCAGATGGGCATCACTTCTTCTTTCCAGATTCTTTCGATGATTCCCGGCAATTCTTTCTGGCCCACTTCCAGCGCTTTTTCACCCATTTGTTTTGCTTCGTCTAAAGTTTCCGGCGGCGTTACCTGATTTTCTGTCTGAGCCAAGGAAAAAACCGGCAAAATCAATCCTAACATTATTAAAAGACAAATTAGATTTTTGGATTTCATTTTATTAATTCTTTGGCTTGTTTTATTCTCTTTATGGTTTTTTCCTTGCCCAGGATTTCCGCTACCTCGAAGGGTCCGGCCGAAGCCTCCTTTCCCGTTAAAGCCGCTCTTAAGGGCCACAAGAGCTTTCCCCTATCCCCTGTTTTTTCGGCTTCGGGCATTAAAACGTTTTCCAGATTTTCCTTGTTCCAGTCCTCTTCTTTTATTTTGGATAATATTTTTTCCAATTTGTCAATGACGTCTTTCAGTTCTTTATCCTCCATATCTTTCCACCTCAGCAATTCTTTGTCGTAATTCAGTACTTCCTTGAAGAAAAAATCGGTGAATTCGATGATTTCCGAAATCTTCTTCAGCCTTTCCTGATAAAGGGAAACGATTTTTTGGAGAAAATTCAGATCGGCTTTTTCCTTGGTGACCAATCCCGCCTCAATGAAATAAGGCAAACATAACTCGGTCAGTTTTTCCGGAGAGCGCTGACGGAGGTAAAAACCATTGAGAAAATCCAATTTTTTGACGTTAAAAACCGCCCCGCCCTTTTGAACGTTTTCCAAAGAAAATTCTTTTACCAGCGAAGCCAAGGAATAGATTTCCCTTTCGTTTCCGGGATTCCAGCCGAGAAACGCCATGAAGTTAATCATGGCTTCGGGCAGATAGCCCTGCTTCTTGAATTCAGAAACGGATACGGCACCGTGCCTTTTGCTCAGTTTCGTCCTATCCGTCCCCAGAATCAAAGGAAGATGAGCGTACTGGGGCTGAGTCAGACCCAAGGCTTCCTGAAGCAAAATCTGTTTGGGAGTGTTGGAAACGTGATCTTCCCCCCTGATGACGTGGCTGATTTTCATTTCAAAGTCATCAATCACCACGGCAAAATTATACAAAGGCGTGTTGAGATCCTTGGCGATGACCATGTCTCCCATGAGCCCGGTGTCGAATTCCACCTTTCCCCGGATCAAATCGTTGAAACTGACCTTTTTCGAAGCAACCCGGAATCTGATGACCGATGGTTTTCCCTCTGCCAGATATTTTTTAACCGTCTCTTTGTCCAGATTGGCGCATTTGCCCGAGTATTTGGGCGCCATGCCCTGGGACATCTGATACTGCCTTTGGGCTTCCAGTTCCTCTTCGGAACAAAAACAATAATAGGCCTTGTCTTCTGCCAAAAGCTTTTCGAGATATTTCTTGTAAAGATCGATTCTCTGGGTTTGGCGGTAGGGACCGTATTTACCGTCGGTATCCGGACCCTCGTCCCATTCGATTCCCAGCCATTTCAGATTTTCGATGATGTCTTTTTCGAATTCTGGGGTTGATCTTTCCAGATCCGTATCTTCGATCCTCAGAACAAAAGAACCCTCGTATTTTTTGGCAAAGAGATAATTGAAAAGCGCGGTTCTGGCTAAGCCCACGTGTAAAAACCCTGTTGGCGAAGGAGCGATCCTCGTCCTCACCTCGCCGGGCTTTATGAATTTGAATTGTTCTTCAGGAGACATATTTATTTCATTTGCTTAAGTATTCCACGATATAATTGGCGATTATTCTGCCCGCTCCCGGCCTGGCAAATTCCTTGGCTGCCTGAGCCATTTTATTGAGTTCGTCTGGCCGGCTGAAAAGAGATTTCAGTCTTTCCAGGAAAAAACGTGAGGTGAAATTGTTTTCTTCGATAACTATCGTTGATTCCGATTCCTGGTAAGCATAGGCGTTTTTAACCTGATGGTTTTGAGCTGACTCCGGCAAGGGAATCAGAATGGAAGGTTTCCCGGCCGCGGCGATTTCAAAGATGCTGCCTGATCCCGCCCGGCTGACAATTATGTCGCAGGCGGCATATGCTTGGCGGAGTTCCGGTTCCTTTAAAAAGGGATAAAGATGATAGGATTTCTCCAAATTTTCATTTATGACCACTTTCGACTCGGCTTTTACCGACTCGAAATTATTATCTCCGCATTGGTGGATTATTTCGAAGTTTTCCACTAACTGGGGCAGAATTTCCAGAATTTTATCATTGATCCTCTGGGCTCCCTGGGAACCTCCCAGAATCAGAATTACGGGTTTATTGGAAGTTAATTTGAAAAAAGTCCTGGCTTCTTGTTTGGAGCCCTGCAGCAGTTCCCTCCTGACCGGATTGCCGACCAGAATCATTTTCCTTAAGGGAAAATATTCCGTTCTCGGGAAAGAAACGAAAATTTCCAGGGCAAAGCCGCTCAGGAACTGATTGGCTTTTCCCGGCGCGATGTCCGATTCGTGCAAGAACATGGGCACGAAAAGAATTCTTCCCGCAATGGCTCCCGGAATCGATCCGAATCCGCCCTTGGAAAAAATCAAATCCGGGGAAATGAAGAAAAGATAAAAGAAAGACTGCAGAATTCCCATCGGTATCTTGAAACAAACATCCACGAAGTTTGTCAGCAAACTTTTCCAGTCGGAGTATCTCCTGATTTTTCCCGCCAAAATGGTTTTTACCCTGATCCCCTCCTGGGAAAGAAGAACCTGCCCGAATTCATCCTTGGGACCCAAATAAAAGAATTGCAGATCTTTTTTCTGGTAAATTTTTCTCATCTCGCGGGTAATGGCGATGATCGGCACGACGTGGCCGCCGGTTCCGCCGCCGGTAAAAAGTATCTTCATTGATTGAAAATTGAAATGAATTGTAAATTCATTGACTGTTTTTGGATATGTTTAGCAATATTCCGGCTCCTGCCAATTCGATGATCAGGGCCGAACCGCCGTAACTGACGAAGGGCAAAGGAATTCCCGTCAGGGGCAGCAGGCCTATCATTGCCCCAATATTAACAAAAGCTTGAATGGTAATCCAGGAGGTGATTCCCACGGCGGTAAGCTGGGAAAACTTATCCGGAGTCCCTTTTGCTATTTTAAAGCCGCGCCATAAAAATATCAAAAAGAGAAAGATCAGAATTGAGCCGCCGATAAATCCGGTTTCTTCGCAAAAAACGGCAAAAATTGAATCAGCCACGGATTCCGGCAAAAACCCCCATTTTTGAACGCTCATTCCCAAGCCAACTCCCCCTGCTCCCCCGGCTCCGACAGTAATCAGGGCCTGTTTCGTCTGATAGCCTATGCCCATGGGATCGGTTTCAGGATTGAGAAAGACCGCCAATCTTTCAATCCGGTAAGGTGCAATTTGGATTAAAGAATACAAAGCAATGAGGCCCAATAAAACTATCAAAACACTGTGCCAAGGAGGCGTGTTGATGGCAAAATACATTAAAACAGCGGTAAAAACAATTACTCCCAAAGTGCTGATGTTGGGTTGCAGAACCAAAAGCAGGGTGACAATGCCTATAATCATTACAAAACCGATAAATGGCTGGGAATCCTTGATTTTCTTTTCAATCTTGCTGACCAACCAGGTGGCCAGATAAAGGATAAAAACCAGTTTTAAAAGTTCTGAGGGCTGAAAAGAAAACGACCCTAAATATATCCATCTTGATGCTTTTTCCGAGCCGGAACCGATTACAGGCAGAAAAACCAGCACCATTAACAGCAAATTCCCCAGAAGAATCGGGAAAATCCATTTTTTGATCTTTGCTAAATTGATTTTGAAAGCTAAAAAAGCCAAAACCAATCCAGGAATTAAACCAAGCAAAATCTGGTGCCTTAAAAGATAATAAGTGTCTCCGAATTTCTTAAAAGAAAAAGAGGCGGAAACGCTGGCCAGAATCACGATTCCCAAAGCCAGCAGAAAACCGAGGAGACCCAGGAGAATGTAATCAGGATGTTTTTTCATGACCCAATTTCTTTACGAATTTTTTGAATAAATTGCCTTTTTCCCTGTAATCCCTGAAAATGCTGAAACTGGAAGAAGCGGTTGAAAGAAGGCAAATCTTGCCTTTGGCCGTATTTTGATAAGCCAATTTCACCGCATCCCTCATGTTGCTGACGAAAAAATGTTTCGGCACTTCCCCACCCCGCGCTTCTTTCAGAATCTCTTTCCAGATTTTCAATCCGGTCGTCGGAAATAAGATCACTGTTTTTATTCCTCTTTTCAGTACTTTTTTTGCCAATTCCTTAAAATCGATGTTCCTGTCGAAACCGCCGAGCATGATCGTTTCCACTTTTCTTCCCAGGGCGTCGAGGGCCGCCATCGTTGCTTCGGGAATGGTTGCCAAAGCATCGTTATAAAAAGTAATTCCTTTGAACGTACCGACGGGTTCCAACCGGTGCGCCAGATATTTGAATTGTTTCAGCGCTTTTTCAACGGTTTTTGAAGGAACCTTGAATATTCTTCCCACCGCCCTGGCCGCCGCCTTGTCCAGTTCGTAGTATCTTCCCCTAATCGGAATCTTTTTAGCTTTTGATTTCCTGGCAAATTTTTTTACTGTTTTATCTTCCTGATTGAAAACCAAAAAATCATCTTTTTTCTGGTGAAGGGCAATGTTGGCTTTGGCCCGACTGTATTCATCGAAATTCTTATAATAATCCAGGTGTTCGCGAAAAAGATTGAGGAAAACGGCAATATGAGGCGATTTCTTCAGATTGTACAGCTGGTGGCTGGATAATTCGTAGACAAAGACATCGTTCCTTTTTTCGGCGCTTAGCAGATAGGATAAAACCGGTTTGCCGATGTTCCCCAGCAAGCGGGCTTTGATCCCTCCTTTTTTCAGAACATCGTAAATCATCGAAGCGGTAGTGCTTTTTCCCTTTGTTCCGGTAATGCCGACGATTTGTCCCTGGCAGTTGTCAAAGAAAATATCGGTCTGCGTGATAACTTTTTTAAGAACGGGCTTGGGCAGCATTTTAAAGGGAATCCCCGTCGATTTTACGATCACATCGTAACTTCTAAGAGCTCTAAGGTAGTCTTTCCCCAGATGCATTTTCGTTTTTCCATCAGGTTTCTTGATACCTTCCAATTTATCGGCAATTCCCATGACTTTTTCGGGAAAAAGCTTCCTCAAAAACAAAAAATTATCTTTTCCCTCCCTGCCAAAACCCAAAATTAGAACTTTTTTATCTTTTAGTTCATTTAATTTCATTCCAATCTTAGAATAGCACAATTTCAGCTTATTTTCGAGAGAATTTTTATGAATTCTTTGCTTAAATTATTCTGTTTGTTCCAGGAATTCATTATCAATTTCGATTCTTTTTCAAGGTTGGGGTATTTTAACAATATTTTCTTTTTAAAGTATTTCAATAAAATCGGCAGTTTTCTGGATTTTCTCAGGCTCAGGTAGAAACCGAGCAAACTTTCTTTTTTGGTGCCGACGCACTCGAAGGGCTTGAATCCCCTTTCGCCTATCAATTCCTGCATGATCGGCAAAAGCGGCTTATCCTCAAAAAGATTTTTCCCGAAGATTTTTAACAATTCTTTTTCTTTGACAAAAGGATACAGAATCGCAAAGACGAAAAGGCATTTCGAGCATTTCCCGCACCATCTTTTAGTCGGCTTCTTCGTGCCTGAAGCTGTCTTATAGGCCTCGTTGCAGCTTAGAAAGGCGGAAAAATACTTGGCATATTTACTGAATATTTTCGCTATTTGAATTTCGTATAGAGGCCGCAGGAAACTGAAATACTCGATATTCTTTACCAGATATTTTTTGGAATATTTCCTGAAATTATTTTCGAACTCAAAAGTTTTCGACCACTGGTGGTTAATCATCTTCCCCAGATATTTCACGTTCCCCTCGTTGGAGCTTCTTTCATTGGACAGAGCGACGTACTTTTTGCCGGAGATGGCTGCAGCCAAAACGCTCAAAAAGGCCAAGTAGGCGGAAAAAGGCGTGTGGCCGTTAAGAAATCCTTTTCTGTTCAATTCCAGAAGTGTTTCATCTATCTTCCGTCTGACGATTACCGGATTCTTGCAGCCGGCAATCTTCATTATCTTTCTCGCCGAATCCGACGGATTCAGCGAGAAACACAGAATATTTTTCTGAGTTTTTTTCAGTATTTCCAGGGTGACAACCGAATCTTTCCCCCCTCCTACCGGTACCAGAATTCCCTTTCCCATTGTGTTTAGGCCAGGCCTCAACAAACCAGGGCCGGAGGTTATTATTTTTGGTTTTTGAAAAGATATTTTGTTTTCAAAGAAAAACTGACCCATGCCATTCAAAATCAGATCTTGCCAAAAGTTTATCTGTTCTTTGTTCAATGAGCCGGCTTTAATTTCGATTATCGGAGAGCAGGTCGCTTTCCAATAACTGATCATTTCTACCAAGCCTAAATGAAAGATTAGATTATTGAGTTTGGAAAGAGCCGTCTTCGGCAGATTCTTTCCGGCGTTTTCTACGATGATTTTGGGATTGAATTTTATATCGGGAGCGACCGCAAAATCAAACGAAATTTTCAGGTCTTTGCCTGAAATTCCGTAAGAGTAATTTTCGTAAACGAATCTCGGATATTTTTTTCTAAGATTTTTGAAATTCATTTTAGCCCAGTAACCTGATCATTAATCCAATGATCGCCATGAGGGCGCCGATAATCCAAAACCTCATCGTCACCTGGTAATGAGGCCAGCCCTTGGCTTCGAAGTGCTGGTGGATCGGCGTGGAAAGCCAGATTTTTTTATGCCTGAATTTTTTGGAAAGAAGCTGCAGGATTACCGAGCCCGATTCGATGACCAGCAAAAGCCCGATAACCGGCAGAACCAAAACGGAATTGGTCATAAAGGCAACTACGGTTAAAACGGCGCACAAGCCCATCATGCCGGTTTCTCCCATGTAGAAACGGGCTGGAGGAATATTAAACCATAAGAAAGCGAATAAAGCTCCCAGGATGACGGCGCAGAAAGAAGCAATGTCAATCTGGCCCAGGAACAAGGAAATGCCGGCAAAGGCGGCGAAAATTGCAGCGAAAGCACCCCCGGCCAAACCGTCCAAACCGTCGATGACTCCTCCGGAATAAACCGCCATCATGACGATGACGAAAAGAGGTATGTACCAGCCGTCGATTTCCAAATCGCCCATGCCCGGGATGTGAAGCGTATGCCAATCGAGCTTGAAATAAAACCAGAGAGCGCCGACCAGACCGATTAAAGCGACCAGCATCAGCCGTTTTTTCAGGCTCAATCCCCCGCCGATGTACTTTCCCTTGCCGAAAACCTGCAGGACGTCGTCAACCAGGCCCAGCAAAGAAGCGGCAATCAGCGCAAAAAGAGGAAGCCAGGTCTGGCTTCTGCTTAAAAAATTCAATTTATTAAGCCACCAGATATCGGTGAATTTTGAAAGTATGAAAAAGAAAAGAATGACGATTAAAACCGTCACCCAGATCAAAAGACCGCCGGCTCGGGGAATATTCGTCTCGCCTGCCGTATGAAATTTCTGGAAAACCGTGACTTCTCCGCCGTCGATCGCTTTCTGCCTGACTTCTTTCCGCCAGAGTTTGTATTTGTACAAAAAACGAGTTAAAAATGGCGTCAGCAGAAACGCCACCACAAAACCGATTGACCCCAGGGTGAAGATTTTGATTACGTCGATGGCCGCTTCGGGTAGATAAAGCATGGTTTTACCAATTGTAGGCTGAATTTATCCAATCAACCAGTTTTTCCATTTCCTTGAATCGGTCGTTCGTGCCGTTGGCTCCCAGAATTATATTAATCAGCAAACCTTCGTTTTTCGGCGCATTCAAAACCAAAAGCATGCAGCCGCCGGCCATTTCGGTATAGCCGGTTTTTCCCCCGACTATTCTGCCGTCCCAAACGCCGGTTCCGTCGAAAAGAAATTCATTGGTATTGACGAGCTGCGGGCCATACAGACTGTATTTCGGAGTGGAGAGAATTTTCCAGACCAATGGTTTTTCCAGTAATTTTTTAGCCAGTTTCAACAAATCGTTGGCGGTTGAATAATTCAGTTCGGTTTTCGATTCTTCGGGATCCAAACCGGTGGGGTTGTCAAAGAAAGTGTCGGCCATGCCCAATTTTTGCGCTTCTTCCTTCATCAACTCCACGAATTTCCTTTCCGTCATGTCTCCGTAATCGTCGGCCAGGGCGAAAGCCGCGTCGTTGCTCGATTCCATCAGCAAAGGATAAAGAAGGTATTCGGTGGTGAAAACATTGCCCACTTCCAATTTTCCGAAATTACCTTCCTGGCTAACGGCCTCTTTGGAAACAGTGATCTCTTTGGAAAGATCGTAATTTTCCAGAACGACGTAAGCCGTCATTAATTTTGCCAGACTGGCAAAAGGCAGTTTTGTATCAATATCTTTTTCGAAAAGAGTTTTTTCCCTGCCTTCGTTGTTGATCAATATGGAAACGGCTGACTTGGCGACGATTTCAGCATTCGGCATCTCTTCGTTCCGGCTCGGTTTCAGATCATATTCTTTGGGAGCGATTTGGGCGAGGAAAATGTCCGGCTTTTCCGACAGAGCGTACCAAAAGAAAAAATTGCTCAGATCTTTTTCCAAAGCGTTTATCCCCCAGAAGATCGGCAAACTCAAAGCTAAGGCAATTAGAAATATTTTGGTTCTACTTGTCATTTTTTTGATTTCTTTCTTTTTGTTTTGAAAGCAATTAATCTCTGGTCGATTCTTATGGTGTCTCTGGGAAACAGGCTCGCCTCCCTGACGTTTTCAAGGTTTAGGATTTGTTTGACCAGTCTTTCGGCGCCGATGGCGAACCCCCCTTCCGGCGGCATGCCGTATTTGAAGGCCTGCAGATAAAACTTGAAATCAGCTGGTTTCAGTTGCCATTTTTTAATGTTTTTAAGAAGAGTTTCGTAATCGTGAATTCTTTGTCCTCCGGTTACTATCTCCAGACCCCGGCAAAGAAGATCGAAACTTAAGGTGTAATCCGGGTTCTCAGGATCGGGAAAAGTGTAGAAAGGGCGTTTTTTCGTCGGAAAATGAGTGATGAAAATCAATTCCGAACCGTATTTTTCCTTGGCGTATTCGCAGATTTCCTTTTCGTCTTCCGGTTCCAGATCGTTCTCTTTACGGTTGTCCCTTTTGGTTCTCTGGAAAATTATTTCCTGGGCTTCCCTCAATTTCAGACGAGGGATTTTCTGGTTTATTTTCGGAATTGAAACTCCAAACATTTTCAATTCTTTCTGGCATTTATTTTCAATATCAGAAAATATTTCCTTAATTACCCTTTCGCAGGTATCCATCAAATCCTGCCAAGAATCAATGAAACCCATTTCGGCATCCAAGCTGAGATATTCTGAAAGATGGCGGGTGGTGACGGAAGGCTCTGCCCTGAAAACTTTGGTAATCGTGAAAACTCTTTCAAAGACGCCGACCAGAATTTGTTTGTAAAGCTGAGGACTTTGGGCAAGATAAGCATCGTACTCGTAATACTTTACAGGAAAAAGCTCAGCCCCGCCTTCGGTGACAGTGGGTACAATCACCGGCGCCTGAAACTCGGTAAACCCCAAATTTTTCAAGCTTTCCCTGAATTGCGAAATTGCTTCTTCCTCAATCTGGAAAATAGCCCTTATTTTTTTATTTCTCAAAGTTAAGGGCCGGTAATCCAAAAGTACGGGCAAGCTCACTTTCAGGTCTTTCAGGTCGATGCTCGGCGTTTCGGCTTTAGCCAGAATTTCAATTTTATCAGCTTTCAATTCAACCTGGCCAGTTGCCAGTTCCGGGTTCACCATCTTAATCGGTCTCTGCTGAGCTTCGCCTTCAATCTCCAGAACGTATTCTTCTTTCACGTCCTTTACTAAATCCGGAGTAGCCACCACCTGAAGAAGCCCTGATCTATCTCTTAAGTCCAGGAAAACTATTCCGCCGTGGTCCCTCCGGGAATTGACCCAGCCTGCCACCTTAACTCTTTTGCCGACGTATTTTGCGGTTTCCGTTATGAGAATTCTCTGCATGTTTATTTAAGATAATTTTTAATCCTTTCGATTATCTGCTGGGGAGTGAAACTGGTTTTTATTAGATAATCCTTTACTCCCATTTGAAAAGCTTTTTTCCTAGTTCCCGGATCATCGAAATTTGAAAAAGCCACTACCGGAACAGAAGCGAATTCCGGCTTTTTCATCAATCTAGTTAGAAATCCTATACCATTTTCCCTCGGAAGTAAAATGTCCAAAAGAATCAAATCCGGCTTAATTCTCGAAACTTTTTTGATCGCCTCCTCCGCCGAAGTGACCAGAGTGGTATTAAAACCCGCCTGCAAAAACTTGTCTTTGTACATTTGACCCAAAATCTTTTCGTCCTCGATGATTAATATTTTTTTCTTTTTCATGCGATTGGTATCTCAAGGTAGAAAGTCGAACCTTTGTTTTTGCCTTCTGATTCCGCCCAAATTTTGCCTTTCTGCATGTCGACAAACTTCTTGGCGACATAGAGGCCCAGACCGGCTCCTTCCGTCCAGAATCTGGTGCCCGCCGTCCCCCTTGAAAAACTTTCGAAAAGATTGGACATTTCTTCTTTTGTCATGCCTTCGCCGGTGTCGTTTACCATGATTTGTAATTTAGAATCCAAAACCTTGGTATTCACGGTTATGCCGCCCTTGGCAGTATAGCGGATGGCGTTATCAATCAGATTCATGATCGCCTGCCTTATTTTGTCCTTGTCAACCAGAATCTGCGGCAAGGGTTTTTTCGGTTTTTCAAATTTCAAGTAAATATTTTTGATATCGGCCTCGTTTTTCAATTCCTCGACCACGCTGGAAATCACTTCTTCGACTGATGTTTTTTCCAATTTCAGCTCGATTCTTCCCGCCTCAATCCGGGAAACGTTCAAAAGGTCGTTAACCAATTTTATCAATCTTTCATTGGAAGCGTAAATGTTTTCCAGGGGTTTCTGCATCTTGGCCGGCGGCTTGCCGTAAGTTTTTTCAATCATCATCGAAATGTACCCTTTGATGGCGGTTAAAGGAGTTCTTAACTGGTGAGAAGCAATGGAAACGAATTCTGATTTTGCTTTGTCCAGTTTCTGCAATTCTTCGTAGGCTTCTTTCAGTTCAGCGGTTCTTTTTTCGACTTCCCTCTCCATTTTCTGGCCGAATCCTTCAACTTCGGAATAAAGCTTGGCGTTTTGCAGAGCGATTGAGGCCTGGTTTGATAAATTGGTCAGAAGATCAATGTCTTGTTCGGAATAAGGATCGCCAGAAACTTTATTTCCCAAAACTATCATGCCGATAATTTTTTCCTCGATCAAAAGCGGCAAACAAAGAGCGGCTTCAATTTTTTTCATATTAGCTTTCAATTTTTCCATCTTTTCTTTTTCTTCCCTATTGGTAGTATCCCTGATGATCAGAGATAATTCTTCGTAAACCAACGGCTTCTGGTTTTTTTCTAGCCAAACCGTCAAGAAATTATCTTTGACCAAGGAGATGCCGTTTTCTTCTTTAAAGCCGATGTTCTTCTGGATTCGGTATTCGCCGTCGCCCGGTTCCCTTATAAGCACGACGGTTCTGTCCAGTTTCATCGTGTTCATTAGGGTGGTGACGATTAAGGAAGAAAGCTTGTTCAGATCCAAATAACGGGTTAATCCCCTGCCCATATCCGTCAGAACAGTCTGATAAGAATAAAAAGTGTAATAAAAATATTTTGAAGCGAAACTCTCAAAAAAACGGAAGATAGGTTGAAAAAACAAAACGCTAATTATTAAAACTAAAATTGCAGTGATGTTAAAAGGAAGAGCAACCAGAAATTGATTGGTTAAAAATATCAGGAAAAAAGCAAAGGCAACGATTGTGATCAGAGAAAGTCCATATACCGTTCCCCTGCCCAAAATATATCTAATATCCATTAAGCGATATTTAAGAATGGCGTAAGAAAGAATAAAAGGATATAAAGCAACCAAAAAATTTCCATAGGGCGGTAAAGGAATACCATACCACAGAGGAAAATTTGTTGCTCCCCCGCCGAATCCCACAACCATTGCTAAAAGAATATATTTTATTTGTTCCCGGATATAACCGCTTCTTTCCCGATAGATTTTGGATAATTCGTAACTGACATAGCTTATGCCCCCGAAATATCCAAAAATTAGATAAAAATTGTATACGATTCCGGCTTCTGGCCACCAAGGAAAGAAAAATTGAGGACTGACATCTTTTACATATAAAGAAGTAAAACTAAAACAAAGAAATATTAAAGTAATGATATATCCAAAAATAAGAATTCTTTCCTTCTTCTTATGGAGATTGAACAGGGCTAACACCCAGTGGATGAAAAAAATCGGGATGAAAGTTGAACCAATACTTAATATTCTTACCCAAAACAGAGCCGACTCGTGATCCTTGGCAATTTGCCAAAAACCATAACCAAAAGACCAGATCGTCAAAGCAAAAGTCATCAATCCAAAAGTTTGATTTACTAAGTTTTTAGGATTTTTAGAATAAACAATTAAACCAAAAATTAATGCCGAGATGCCGTTTATAAACGCTGAGACAGCAAAGATATTCATAACTTAAATGGAAAACCCCCTGGAAATGTTATTAGTGGATTCTAACATTTTCCAGGGGGTTGGACAACCGCGATCGCCGTTCCTTTTACGGTTTGTATGCTCGGTTGACCCATACCTGCTGAGTGAAAGTCCTTTCCCAGGCGAGATTCACGAAACCGATCTTCTCAAGGAGAGATTCTAGCTCATTCCGGGGAAGAAAGGTATAGATACCCTTATTTCCTTTATTCTGGATTGCCAGAGCATGCTTCAGGA
>JAQUAA010000038.1 GCA_028687495.1 Minisyncoccota bacterium
ATCCGGTACCTCGACCAACTCAACGTAAGAAGAACTGCCCTGTGATTTAACCGCACTGTTCGGCACCAGCAAAACATCCTGTTTTGAATCAGTAATAATATCTGCCGTAACACTCATACCGGATTTTACCCTGTCGTCTTGCGTATCAAAAACAATCTTTACTCCGTAACTGACCACCCCCTGACTCACCGTTCCCACCGTATCAACATCTGAAACCTTTCCGGTAAGCGTGACATCCGACAAAGCATCGAACGTGAGAGTTGCCTTTTGGCCAACTTTTACATTGGCTGCATCAACCTCATTAAGAGAAATTTCGGCTATCTTTTGCCGGGTGATGAGATTCACCAAAACAGTGCTGCCCGAAACCGAATCACCATTTTCTACGTTTATGCTGGCGACAATGCCGTCAAACGGCGAATAAATGGAGTAATCCGCCAGTTTACTCTCTGCGTCAGCCAAGGTCTCTTTGGCCTGTTCCAGTTTAATTTCCTGATCTTGGAGGTTAAAATCGGCATTTATCACGGCCTCTTTGTAATTTTGGATGCTGTTCTGACTGGAGAAAAAACTTGAAAGATAACTGTTTGTTTTGCTGGCGTAACCGCTTAGACTGCTTAAGTGGGTATTGGAAAGGGATTGAACCTTGAGATTTCGCTCAATAAGTTTGTCCTGATAAAACTGAATAAGGTTGATGATGCTTTTTATGGCCTCTGACATGTCTTTCGTCGTCTGATAGGTTTCATTTATCAATGATTCCATGGTTGCATTGTCAGGAAACCTGCTGACAGATTTGTAATCCTGGAAATTCTGATTGTATTCCTGCCGCGCAATCTGATACTTGCCATAAGCATCATCACGGTATTGCAATGATTTTTCGTCGTATATCCTGACAGCGCTGGCGTAATAATCGATGTTCCATTGATTGCTCGTAAAATCATAACCGAACAATATATCCTGAAGACCGGACATTATCGTCGGGAAATCAAGAAAAGCATTGGCGACGTTGCTGAAACCGTCGCTATACGCTTTATTGAGATTATTCACGGCTTTTTCTTTTTCCCCCACTATGGTTCCTTCGTCAGTCGTCGTTCCCCTCATCTTATCCAAAGCAAGCTGCGTCTGCTGAAGGCTGATTTGAGCGTTGTTGACTGTTTTCTGGGCATCGGTTTTGTCTAACAACACAAGAAGAGTTCCCTTTTTAACGGTATCGTCCTTTGCCACGCCGACATAAGTAACGTCACCGGAAACTTTTGATTTGACATCTGCCTGATCCAAGGCCGAAACCTGACCTGAGCCGGAAACCGAAACGATCAGCGTTCCCCTTGAAACCTGTGCCGTGGCATAACGTACGGTGTTTTTGTTTTTAGATAATCCCTGATAGCCGAAATAAACGCCGATAATAACCACCAAGATTGCTATCGCACTTATTAATTTGTGTTGGATGATTTGCTTAAACATTTAAAGAAACGTTTACCTGAAAAATGATTCCCGAGGGGACATTGGCAGAAACGTCATGTCGTTTCCCCTAAAAACCCTTATGAGTTTTGCTTCTATTTGCCCCTGTTCATTAGGAGAACCGATGATGACAATATAATCGTCAACCTTTAACGTATCTTTCGTCACCTTTTCTCTCCCTGATTCAATAACCGTGTCTTCCTTAATCAAAATTATTTTCTCAGCGTCATCTTTTCCCTTAATCACCAAATCGGAATCATTGATCTGTATGATCTGGCCGAAGGTGCCGCGGCTCTCGATGAAGTCACCCGGCATAAAAGGCAATGGTTTTGCCATAAATCCTTCTTTGGGTCCGCCGAAATTCTGGTGATAATTCTCTGCCCAGCGATAAGAAAATCTCGCCTTTGTTTCTCCGACGAAAAAACCCACACTGAAGATTAAAATCAGTATAACGAATCCCGCCAGTCCGACGATCACCCACTTGAGGACGTCGGGATTTATTTTTTTATCATTTTGTTTGTTCTCTTCCATAGAAATTATTGATTTATTTTTTATGAATATCGACTTTTAATTAGACAGTTGTTCTTTGTGTTAAATACCCCAATAATAATCTCTTTTTATAAAGAAACAGTCTGATGGTAAAGAAGGCAAGACCGATGCTTATCGTAAAAGCTATTATGCCGGTTATGGGCAGGGATTCAAGAATGGCTAAGCTGAAATCCTGCCACAGTATAAAGAAAGTTCCCAAATCGCTCACGGCCGTTGAAATAAAGTAGAAAATTCCAGAATCTTTCGCTTGGTTTATAAGCATCATCCAGGAAAGCGGAGTGGCAATACAAGAAACAACCAGAATGAAAAGGAAACTGAATAATAATTTTCTCGTCTGCCTGGCTTCGCGTTCTCGCCTTATGGCAAGTATGATTCTATCAAAAAGCCCTGCAGACGGTTCTTCTGCTTTAAGGTGAGTGAAAAGTTTTTCGTAATCCTTGCGCATGCTCTATATTAATTAATACGAAAAAAGAATGCTTTTGGGTGCATTCTTTAATCTTCAAATGTTCGATGAAAAGATTATTGCTTCAGGAGCATTTTTCTGAGTTGGATCAATGCCCGCCTGTAGCGGCTCTTTATCGTATAAAGCGGTTCCCCCATTGTCTCGGCGATCTCTTGAAAAGTAAAGTGATCATTGTGGCGGAGGAATAAAACCATGCTGTATCTCGGCGATAATTTTTCCATCGCCGACTTTAATATCTGCGCCACATCGATTCTCTTAAAAAGTTCATCGGGCAAGGATGTTGAATCAACAAGTGAATCAACGACTGTGTTTCTGTTCGTACTCGTCTGAAAATCGGAAAAAGGTATTGCTTTTTTCTTTTTAAGGCAGTCTATGCAGGTATTTTTAGCTATGTGGAAAATCCATGTCTTGAAACTTTTTTTTCTGTCAAACTTCTTAAGATTACGCCAAACCTTGACGAAAACGTCCTGGGTTGCGTCTTCTGCTTCCTGTTTGTTCCCCACAAAACGGAAACTGAAACTATAGATGGGCTTAAGATACCGCTTAATCAAAACCTCCAGCGCCCCTTCGTCGCCCCGCAGATAATCGGCTATTAATTTTTCGTCGGACCGTTCTTCCATTGAAATATACGTTACTCTACCAAAAAATTTGCTTTATTGCCAATGTTTAATCCGATTTTCTCGGAAATGCCGCCGTTTATCTCCAAGACGTATCTTGCATTTTTGCCGGGATTTATGGAAGGACAGGAAAATTCCTCCATACAGGGCTGCGCATTCTCACTGATAAAAACCACTTCTTTGTCTCCATTAATCCATATTATGTCCAGGGGAATCAGGGTGTTTTTCATCCAAAAAGGATATTCTCCCTCATTTTCGAAAATAAAAAGCATGCCCTTATCCGAATCCAATTTTTGCCTAAACATTAAACCCTGGCTTCTTTCTAAGGAATTATCGGCTATTTCAACCTGAAAACAGTTGCTGCCGAAACAAACCAAGTTATATTTTTCCGAGGTAAAAAAAATAAAAACCGCTGTGGTTATCAACAATAAAACTACAAACAATAAAAGTTTCTTCATCAACTAGCCCCTTCTTATTTTTATTGCCTTGCCTTTTATCAGGGCTTCGGCGACTTTCTTGCGGGCAGAAGTTAAAATCCTTTGGAGAGTGCTTTGAGAAATTTTCATCTTCTTTGCCGCTTCTTCCTGTTCCAAATCTTTCAAATCGCAGAGCCGCAACGCTTCCAACTCATCCATGCTTAAATCAACTTCCTCCAACATGGATAAGGGTACTGCTCGTGGCTTGAAATAAACCACATTAGGATCAAACAATATTCTTCTCGGTTTTAACGGTCTCACCATAAGTTCATTTTTTATTATACAATAAAAATCGGGGAAACGCCCTGCTCCTAATTTTAAAACCAGAAGCAGGGCTTTCTCTTTTACTTTTGGTCTTTGAGCTCGGCAATCCTTGTTTTTATGGCCTTCAATTCCTCCTCTAAAATTTCAACTTCTTCATCCAATACTTCCTTTTCCTCTTTCTTAGTTATTTGAGAACCAAATCTCCAGAATCTGCCAAATCCTCTTCTAAAACCCATTCCGGCGCCACAAGGACCCATGCCCCAACCGGTGCCAGGGCCAGCTCCCCAAGGACCAGTTCCGTTATATCTTGGCATAGTTTTGTTTTTTAACTTATTCATTATTATCAGAGGGTCAGACCTTTATTAGTGCCCCTCTATTATGAATATATATTCATAATGATATCTTGTCAAGCGGTGATTGACAGAGTACTACCTTAAACTAAAATTAATATATATGGCAAACTTTTGCCTAAAGTGCGGAAAAAAAATCAATCCGGGAGATATATTTTGCCAAAATTGCGGGGCTAATTTGGCTGAACCGGCTGAAACTTCGAAAGCACAATCAATTCCCGAAAAAACACCGGTGCCCGTAAAAACTCCCGTAAAATACATCTTAAGAGATTTAATCAAGGCATGTATCCAAATAGTGCTTCTTGGCTTATTTTTATACTGGGTTTGGTACTCTTACGGTTGCGCTGTCGGCAAATACCTGGACAACGGAGACCACGCTTGTCAAACCATCTATAACTTTTTCCATACCGGCGGGGGCGGAGGAGGCGGAGGAGGAGGAGGTGGTAACCAGACCAGCGTAGGATGCCAACACTGCTCATCCGGCTACTGTTGGACGGGAAATGCCTGTTGTCCCAATTCCTCACAATTCTACT
>JAQUAA010000039.1 GCA_028687495.1 Minisyncoccota bacterium
ATCGGCCGGAATATCCTTGCTTGATTTTACGTGAGGACCCTTGCATAAATCAGTGAACCTTCCGCTTTGGTAAATGGTAGCTTTGGTTCCCGGCAATTCCTCGATAATTTCCAGTTTATACGGCTGGTCTTTGAATATTTTTTTCGCTTCGGTCTTGGAAATAATTGTTTTCCTGAATTCGATATTCTGCCTGATTAATTCTTTCATTCTCTTTTCTATTTTCAGCAGATCTTCCGGGGTTAAAGCATCCTTGAATTCAAAATCGTAATAAAAGCCGTTTTCGATGGCAGGTCCAATGCCAAATTTGGTTCCGGGATATAATTCCTGGACCGCATGGGCCAGAATGTGGGACAACGAATGACGGCTGGTATCGATTGAAAGTTTTTTCATTTTAATTTTAAGAATCTATTATTTCTTCAATCTGTTCGCAGATGACTTTGGGGACGCCGTCTTTGGAATCCAGACGGCCCATGATCATGACGATTTTATTTTCCTGGAAGACGGCTGGATTCTTCTCGATGATGCTGGGGAAGACGACGACTTCTATATTGCTGTTCAAGTCTTCGACGTTGACGAAGAGCATCGGCCTGCCGGTTCTGGTGATTATTTTTTTGATGTTGGAAATGATGCCGCCGATTTTAACTTTGGCGTTTCTCCCCGCCGAGCTTTGGCTGACTTTGGCTATGGAAACGACTTTTTTCTCCAGAATTTTCTGATAGCCGTTGAGGGGATGGGAACTGACGAAAAGCCCCAGCAATTCTTTTTCCCAGGTCAGCCTTTCCTTTTCCGAGGCCGGCGTCGCCACGGTCAAATGAATGCTGTTGTTGAAGCCCGTTCCGTCAAAGAGGCCGGCCTGGCCGTTCGTCTTGGTTTTCTGGTTTTCCCTGGAATATTCCAGAAGCATTTCCAAATTCTTCAATAATTGGTTCCTTTCAGCCATTTTATCAAAAACTCCGGCTTTAATTAAGCTTTCCAGGGATTTCTTGTTGAGGTCTTTGGAATTGATTCTGGAGATGAAATTTTCGATTGAAGAATAGGGTCCTGCCGCTTTTCTTTCCTTGACGATCGTTTCCACAATGTTGGTGCCGACGTTTTTTATCGCCGACAAGCCGAAACGGATCTGGTTTTTCTTGGGAACCACGCTGAAAAAGGTGAAGCTTTCGTTGATGTCCGGCGGCAGCACTTCAATGCCCATTTTCTTGGTTTCCTCGATCAGAATGGCAATCCTGTCAACATCATTTCTCTCCGAAGTCAGAAGTGATGACATGAACTCAGGCGTGAAATGCGCTTTCAGGTAAGCTGTCTGGTAGGCGATGGTGGCGTAAGCTGCGGCATGCGAACGGTTGAAAGAATAGCTGGCGAAGGGTTCGATCCAGTACCAGATTTGCTGGGCGATGTCGTCCCTGATTTCGTTTTTCTTCATTCCGGCGATGAATTTTTCCTTCTGAGCCATCAAAAGTTTCTTTATTTTCTTGCCGATGGCTTTTCTCAGGACGTCGGCCTCGGCCAGGGTGAAGCCGGCCATGTCTTTGGCGATCCTCATTATCTGTTCCTGATAGACGGGGATGCCGTAGGTGTTCTCCAGAATCGGTTTCAGTTTGGGATGAATGTATTCCACCTGCTGTTTCTTCTGTTTTCTGGCGATGTAATCGGGAATCAGTTGCATTGGTCCCGGCCGGTAAAGGGCGACCATGGCGATGATGTCTTCAAATTCCGATGGTTTCAATTGTTTCAGGTATCTTCTCATGCCTTCCGATTCCAGCTGGAATACTCCCACGGTTTCTCCTTTTTGCAAGAGTTTGTAGCTTGGCTTGTCATCGTGAGGTATGGTTTCAATGTTGAGATTTATTCCGTGAATCGCGTAAATCCTGGCCAGGGTATCTTCGATAATGGTCAGGTTTTTCAGTCCCAAAAAGTCCATTTTCAGAAGACCAAGGTCTTCGATGGAATGCATTTCGTATTGGGTAACGATGGTTTCATCGTTCTGAGTCGGATGCTGCAGGGGAACGACGTCATCGAGCGGCGTGTTGGAAATGACTACGCCGCAGGCATGGGTCGAGGCGTGACGGGCAACACCTTCCAATTTTTTGGCGAAGTCGATTAATTTTCTGGCTTTTTCGTCCTGCTCGTAAAGAGCGCGGAATTCAGACACTCTTTTCATGGTATCCTCCAGAGTCATGCCGAAAGGAATCATTTTGGCAATGCTATCGCAATAACCGTAAGCGTATCCCAGGGCTCTGCCCACGTCTCTGATTACGGCTCGGGCGGCCATCGTCCCGAAGGTGATTATTTGGGCCACTTTGTCTTTGCCGTATTTCTGGGCGACGTAACGGATGACTTCGTCTCTTCTTCTGTCGGTGAAATCCAAATCAATGTCGGGCAGGGAAACTCTGTCCGGGTTCAGGAATCTTTCAAAGAGAAGATTGTATTTCAGAGGATCGACGTTGGTGATGTTCAAAAGAAAAGCAGCCAGGGAGCCGCCGACCGATCCACGGCCGGGTCCCACCACGATTCTGTTTTCCTTGGCCCATCTGACGAAATCCTGGACGATGAGAAAATACGAAGAAAAACCGGTTTGCTTTATGACCTGCAGTTCGTAGTTCAGCCTGTCGACAACTTCCTTGCTGGGGTTTTCCCCGAATTTTGCCTTAAGTCCTTCGAGGCAGAGTTTTTCCAAATAATCCTCCGGCGTTTCGCCCGAAGGAACCGCAAACTGGGGAAGTTTCGCTTTCCCCAAATCGAATTGGAAATTGCAGGCCTCGGCAATCTTCTGGGTATTCTCAATGGCTTCAGGCACATCCTTGAAATCTTCGATCATTTTTTCGGGAGTCCTCAGGGAAAAGTCGTCGGATTTCAGAGTCAGTCTTTCAGGGTCGTTGGCTTCTGCCCCGGTGTTGATTAGCATCAAAATATCCTGGACGTCGGCATCCTCCGGTCTCAGATAATGAGCATCATTGGTGGCGACCAGGGGAATGCCGGTTTTCTTGGAAATGGCAATCAAAGCTTCGTTGATGGTTTTTTGTTCCTTTATGTGGGGGTGGGACTGGAGTTCCAGATAAAAATTGCCCTGGCCGAAAATGTCATTGTATTTCAGGGCCAGCGCTTCCGCCTCTTTTATTTTTTTTGCCAGAATCAGCTGGGGAATTCTTCCCTGGAGACAGGCGGATAATCCTATGAGGCCCGAGGAGTACTGAGCGAGCGCTTCGTCGTCGATGCGGGGCTTGTAATAAAAACCTTCCAGATACGCTTTGGTCAGGAGTTTAACCAGATTTTTATAACCTTCTTCGTTCTTCGCCAGTAAAAGTAAGTGATATCTTACTGCATCAATATTCGGTCTTTCCTGGGTCATCTTCTCGAAAGCCATGTACATTTCGCAGCCGATGATGGGCTTGATTTCCCTTTCTTTCGCTTTCTTAAAAAATTCAACAGCGCCGTAAAGAGCGCCGTGGTCGGTGAGAGCTATGGAATCCATGCCCGATTCTTTTACATAATCCAAAAGTTCGTCAATTTTCGGCAGGCCGTCCAAAAGGGAGTAATGAGAGTGGACGTGTAAATGGGTGAATTTTTGTCCCATAAATAAAGATTTAACAAAATTAAAAAACTCTTCTGAGCGTTAAATCATTTTAGGTTTTTTCTTGGAATAAGTCAAATTATGTTAAAATAAGGGAATGAATTTTTTGTCTGAGGAAAAAAAATGGCGGAAAAGGGGCTATAAAAGAGTTGCTTGTCTGGATGAAGCCGGCAGAGGTCCTTTGGCAGGTCCGGTGACGGCCGCTGCCGTACTCTTGAAGATCAACTCAAATAATCCTGAACTCCTGAAAATCAGTAAAAATATAAAAGATTCCAAGAAATTATCGGCAAAAAAACGGCAAGAGTTTTTCAAAATTCTAACAAGGCACCCCGGTATCAAGTGGGGAGTGGGAATCGTTTCGGAAAAGGTGATAGACAGGATTAATATTTTGCAAGCGACCAAGTTGGCGATGGCAAAGGCGATAAAAAACCTGAAGGTAAAACCCGACTTTCTCATTCTGGACGGCAATTTCAAAATCAATTCCCTGGTCCCCCAAAAACCGATTATCAAGGCGGATAATAAAGTTTTTTCCTGCATTGCCGCCAGCATCATCGCCAAAGTGACGAGAGACAGGATAATGATAAAATACGATGAAAAATATCCCTGCTATAAATTTAAAATTCACAAGGGCTACCCGACAAAGCTGCATCTGAGGATGCTGAAAAGATACGGCCCCTGCAGAATCCACAGAAGAACGTTCCGTCCTGTAAGGAGACTTGCTTTTAAAAATAAATAATGTAATAATGGAAAATACGTCATACTATGGCAGTACCTAAATGGAACACAACTAGAGGAAGCAGAAACCAAAGGCGGATGCATATTTTTCTGAAGAAGCCGTCCTTGGTTTCCTGTCCCAAATGCGGAAAACCCGTCAAACCCCATACGGTTTGTTTGAATTGCGGCTACTACAAAGGAAGGGAAGTCATCGACGTCCTGAAAAAGCTGACCAAAAAGGAAAGAAAACTAAAAGAAAGGGAAATGCAGGCCAAAAAAGAAGAAGGAAAAGAAACCTCCCCGAAGAAACCGTTAAGTTGGGAGGGGCTGTCTAAAAAGATCGGAAGAGCACACGTCTGAA
>JAQUAA010000040.1 GCA_028687495.1 Minisyncoccota bacterium
AAAAAAGAACTCCAGTCAAATAAGGTCAATCCGCGGGATTTGAAGAGAGATCTGGCCGTTGCAATAGTAAAAATGTACCACTCTGAGGCGAAAGCAAATAAAGCTGCCGAGGAATTCGACAAAATCTTCAAGAAAAAAGAACTTCCTTCAAGAATCCCCAAAATACAACTAAAAGAGAAGTCTTTGAATATTTTGGATTTATTGGTGAAAACAAAACAAGTTTCTTCTAAGTCAGAGGCGAAAAGATTGGTTATGCAGAACGGGGTGAAGATCGGAGGCGTCGTTCAGAACGACTGGCGTAGAGAGATTGAACTAAAAAAAGACCTGGTCATTCAGATCGGTAAGAGAAAATTCGTAAAATTAAACTAATCTTTAAGAAAAATCCCGCCAAAGCGGGATTTTCTTCTACTCTTCGGAGGTTTCTTCTGTGGTTCCCTCTTCAGGAGTTTCCGTTCCTTCTTCAGGAGTTTCTTCCTGATTAACGAAAGGATTTAATTCTTTGTCTTCCATAGTATTTAGGCCTTGTTATTTAATTACTTTACTCCGCTTTCGGCGGAGTTATTTGTTTTTAAGCTTATATTCGACCTTTCTCCGCTGACAATCGGCGGAGTTGGTTCTACCCAGTATTATATTTATATAAAAAATCTTGTCAAGGACCGAACGCCGCGACAGCAGCGCGGAGTGACTACTAACTAGTGCTTATGGCACAAATCTTTTCTTTTTTGAATTTTTTCTTGGAATGATTCCAGGCCCAGATTTCAACCGTCATTTCAACTTTATTCTGTTCGAGGAAGTTTGTTATTTTCTTTCTTCTGGCCGAGATGTTCGGCAGGGTGGTAAGTTGTATGTTTTTCTTGTATTTTCCTTTCAAAGCCAGTAAATCTATTATTCCAAAAACATCGGTCTGTCTGAATTTCACTTTTGGTGCGAACCATGTTATCCAGCCGTCGGTCTGGAGTTCCTTGATCGCTTTTTTTCTGATTTCAGCCTCTTTTGACATAACTATTTTTATTCTTTTAAATTGGAGTAAATGTCTTGGACGAAATCGTTCTCATCCAAAGCATCAAAAAGTTTATGACAGCTGGCTTTCTCCTCCTGGTTCTCCAGGGCGATTTCTTCTTTTGCCACCCAGTCCAGGGAGACGGAAGAAGCCATTATTCCCTTTTCCTCTAAGTTTTTTCTTACTATTTCCAACTCTTCTGGTTTAGTATAGACATCCAACAAATCCTCGTGCCAGTAGATATCCTGGGCACCGGCTTCAATCACCAGCATTTCCAGATCTTCCTTAGTTTTGTCCTCGTACTTTGACTTTTCTATTTCAATGACTCCCTTTCTCTCGAAAAGCCACTTAACCGAACCTTCACCGACCAATTTGCCGCCGTATTGGCCGAGAATCTGCTTAATTTCTCCTAGGGCCCTGTTTCTGTTGTCGACGATTCCTTCGATCAAGATGGCTATTCCTCCCGGACCGTAAGCCTCAAAAAGAATCTCTTCCAGATTTTCCTCTCCTTCTTCTCCCCCAGCTGCTCTTTTAATGGCCCTTTCAACGTTTTCCTTGGGCATGTTGCAGAGTTTACCCTGCTCTATGGCTATCCTCAGTTTGGAATTGGTTTCGGGGTTAGCCCCGGCTTCCTTCACGGCAACCGAAATCAG
Organism: Minisyncoccota bacterium; assembly: GCA_028687495.1. Taxonomy (GTDB): domain Bacteria; phylum Patescibacteriota; class Minisyncoccia; order Minisyncoccales; family RBG-13-42-11; genus JAQUAA01. Next base: position 1,654 of record JAQUAA010000040.1, read on the forward strand.
CCTCGTTACTTTCGAGAACATCTGGCTTCTTTTTTTTGCACTCAGTTCTTTCTGGTGTTTTACTGTTCTGGCATGACTATGACCGCTCATGTTTTTTATTTCGTTTTAACTCTATTAATTTTATTTTATTTTCTGCTAAAAATCAACCTTTTTAAGTTTATTCTTTAGAAATAAAATCATTATTCCAGAAAAGAAGGCAAAGATCAAGGCCGCAAAGAAAACTAAGTAGGCGTTGCTGTTTTCCGTTTCCTCAATGTTTTTTAAGGACTGGCTGATCGCTGCCGTGTTTTTTTCAAGCTCTTTTTCGGTAGTTGTCGGCGAGGCCGAATCTTCCTCTTTTTCAACCGCTGAATCAATGCTATTTTCAAGCCCCGGAGTCAAATTTTTGCTCCAAAACCAGCCCGCTTCGGTCCTGTTGAAAGATTCTGCCGCAGGAGCATTTTTATACTCCGCCGAATCGGTTATTTCCGAGTTGGGCTTTATGAGTTTTATCAGGTCGCCGTCGTTGTTCAGCGTGATTTTGGTCATCGGTCGGGGAAGAATCAGGTATTCTCCGGGATTAATAATTATTCCTTCGGGGAACGTATAATTGGTGACGGCGCCGGAGCTGTCGGCGATTTGCCAGCCGGAAAGATCAACCTTAAAATTGTTTTGATTGAAAATTTCTATCCATTCCTGTTCTACATCCGGTCCTTCGGGAGAAGGGAGAATTTCATTAAGAACCACTCCTGCAGGATAAGTTTGTTGATAGTTAACCTCGACAACGGATTCGGCTAATTCTGTTTGAGGTTGTTCTGAAACCCAGGCCAAGCCCTGTTCTTTTATGTCTTTAAGATTCTTTTCTCCTATGCCTTTTATCCTTATGAGGTCGTCCAGTGAAGAGAAGGGTCTTAAGAAAATCAGTTCTTTCGCCCTGACTTCTCCTATATGGATGATTTTAAGCAAATCCTCTAAGGGAGCGATGTTTACGTCTATCTTTTCTATCTCGGGGGAATCAGCGGCTAAGACCGTAAAAGTAATAAAAAAGAGAAGTAAAACAACTACTGCTCTTGACAAAATTAACATAATCTGTTATGATTTATTTATTCGGAAGTAGCCCCTGGGCTGGGGGATGGAACTTTTTTCGACGGATAATTTGGCTTCGGCGAGATTACTCCTCAAAAAAGCTCTAAACTTAAGTCCCTAGTGCTTTTGTTCCCCCGGCCCAGGGGTTATTTTTATATCTCGCCGGTTATTCTTTCTACTTCCTCAATCGTCGTCAATCCTTCCAAAACCTTAATCAAGCCGTCTTGATACATTGGAACCATGCCTTTTTTTATCGCCTCCTCTTTGAAATCAGCCATTGAGGGATTTTTCAAGATGAACTTTTCCATTTCGTCGTCTATTAAAATCGCCTCGAATATCCCCAATCTGCCTTTATAGCCGGTAAAATTACACTCTTTGCATCCTTTAACCCGGGGCATTTTTATTCCTTTTGTAATTTCGGGAACCTTAACGATTTTTGGTATGCCTTTCAGTCCTTCTTTTAATTTAAGCAAATCCTGACTGGAGACAGGAATCAATTCGCGGCATTTTTTACAGACTTTTCTGACCAATCTCTGAGCAATGGCTAAATTGACGGCCGGCCCGATATTAACCAAATCTCCTTCCAAGCTGGTCAATCTGGCTATGGTGCCGGCAGCATCGTTGGTGTGCAGGGTGGTGAAGACCAGGTGGCCGGTGAGAGCTGCCTGGAGACCGATCTGGCAGGTTTTGGAATCTCTTATTTCTCCCACCAGAATTACGTCGGGGTCCTGTCTCATGATCGACTGAAGGCCGTTGGCAAAATCATAGCCTTTGGCAGGGTTCACCTGGGTCTGGGAAATTCCTTTGATATGGTATTCAATCGGATCCTCAATGGTAATGATTTTTATTTCCGGATTATTGATTTTTTTCAAAAAAGCATAAAGGGTGGTGGTTTTACCCGAACCCGTAGGGCCGGTAACAATGATCATGCCATTAGGTTTTTTAATTTCTTGTTTAAAAAGCGAAAACAAGTCTTCTCTCAGTCCCAACGCCTCCAAATCAATCAAGCTTTTGGGGTTCAGGATTCTCAGGACGATGGATTCGCCGTGTTCAGCGGGGAGCGTCGAGGTTCTGATTTCAATGGTTGCTTCCTTTGATAAAACAGTAAATCGGCCGTCTTGAGGCCGATCGGTTACGTTGAATTTGATTCCGGACAGGAGCTTGATTCTGGATAATAAATTTTCGTATATTTTATAATCAATCATGGCCAGGTCTTCCAGAACTCCGTCGATGCGTATTCTTAATTTGGCTTTGGTTTCTTCCGGTTCGATATGGATGTCAGAAGCCCCCAAATTAATCGCTCCCCCGATTATAGTTTCCAAAAACTCCGAAACATTCTGGGGAACGGCGGTTTCTATCCTTTTCTTGAAATCGGGAATGTTGTCTATTTTCTCTTCAGAGATCTTCAATCCTTCTCCGTGAGTTTCTCCTTTTGTAATTTCTGCCATGAAAGTTTAAGATTAAATTAGTTAATTTAAATTAGCTTAAATATTTCAGAAAGTCAATGAAAAAAACTTATTTTACCGACAATGCAACCGAGACCAAGAAAAAAGGGGAGGTTTTTGCTAAAAGTTTTTTGAAACCAGGGACAAATAAGAGTGCCGTTGTTTTGGGATTGATCGGAGACTTGGGGGGAGGTAAAACCACCTTTTTGCAGGGTTTTGCCAAGGGGTTGGGCGTTAAAGAAAGAATTACCAGTCCGACATTCGTAATCTTGAAAAGCTTCGAAATCAAGGACAGAAAATTCAAAAATTTCTATCACATTGATTGTTATCGAATTCAAAAACCAGAAGAAAGTTTGAATT
>JAQUAA010000009.1 GCA_028687495.1 Minisyncoccota bacterium
CTAGATAACGGCTCTAAATTATTTATTTTTTATTTTTAGTATTTCCAGGGCTTTATCCAATTGAGGATCTTTATCATTGTCTAAGTCGTCCATAGTCATTTCCACTTTAACATCCGGCTCCAAACCCTTGCCGGTAATGAGGTCGCCTTTCGGGGTAAGCCATTTGGCAATCGTCACCTTCAGGGATGAACCGCCCTTTAACTTGGTCAATTCCTGGACAGAACCCTTTCCGAAGGAGGTTTCACCGATCAATTTTATTTCGCGATCGTCTCTGAGAGCGCCAGCCAGGATTTCCGAACCGGAAGCGGAACCTTTGTTTATTAAGATTACGATCGGGTAAGAAACCAGCTTGGCGTTACCTTCAGCCAAATACTTGTTTTGTTCCTTACCTTCACCGAAATCTTCGATGGTGACGACTTGCCCCCTGTCCAGAAACCAACCGGCTATATCCTGAGCCACTTCAAGATAGCCGCCGGGATTATCCCTCAAATCCAGTATTATTTTCTTGGAATCGCTTTGTAAAATTTTGATGGCCGCTTCCCTGAAATCGTACCCGGCATTCTCTGAAAAATGATAGATTTTTAAGTAGGCTATGCCGTCGTCTCTTATTTCCAATTTATTGGAGGGAACGTCAATCACCCCCCTGACGATTTTGATGTCTTTCGTTTCTCCCCATTCTTCCCTGTAAATCGTTAAAGTTACTTCCGTTCCCTTGGGGCCCCGGATCAAATTCACCGCCTCGTCCACGCTCATTTCAGCCGTTGTCGTTCCGTCAACTTTAATGATTATATCGCCGGGGCGAATGCCGGCTTTCTGGGCAGGCGTTCCTTCCAAAGGAGCCACTACCTGCAGCTGACCGTTTCTGACGTCTACTTCCATACCAACCCCCTCAAAACTTCCTTTGACGTCCTCAATGAATCTTTTGGTATCATCCGGCTTCAAAAAAACGGTATAAGGATCATCTAAAGATTTTACCATACCGGAAATCGCTCCGTAAATCATCTCCTGGACATCGAGTTTCGTCTTGTCGACGTACTTTTCTTTAACCGTCTGCCAGGCCTCCCAGAAAAGGGAGAAATCAACGTCTGAGGGAGCGCAAATCTCGCAGCTTATCTGGGTTCTTCCGAACCAAACGCCCAAACCGAAAACTCCCAGAATGATTATAATCAAAAAAAACAAAACAGAATTTTGTTTCATTTTCCCGAACATTACATTAGTATATCACAAATAAGCCAGCCAAACAACAATAGAAGCTGTTGAGGATAATCCTCAACAGCTTAGTTGGTGCCCTCAGGAGGACTCGAACCTCCAACCTTTTCCTTAAAAGGGAACTACTCTACCATTGAGTTATGAGGGCGTGAAATGTTTTATTACAGGCCTTCCCGTTTCAACCTTTCTAATAACTCTTTCTGAGTTTTTGTCAATCTTTTAGGCGTCTTGACGATCAATTCAACGTATAAATTGCCTCGGCCGTAACCGGAAAAACGGGGAACTCCCTTATTGGAAATCCTCAATACTTTTCCTGATTCAGTGCCGACGGGAACCTCGAGTAAAATTTTGGTCCCCTCTAAAATGGCTATCTCCACCTCGTCCCCAAGCGCGGCTTGAGTAAAGGAAATGGGGACTCTGGTGTACAAATCATCCCCTTTTCTCTCAAAAACCGGGTGGTTTTTAACCAGGATCCTGACGTACAAATCTCCTGCTTTTCCTCCCCGCTTTCCCGCCTCGCCTTTTCCTTCGATCTTGATTACCTGATTGGTGTCCACTCCGGCCGGAACAAAGACTTTAATCTGCTCCTGGCCTTCCAGTCTGCCTTCTCCCTTGCAAACATTGCAGGGTTTTTCCGGATGAACGCCCTCGCCCCCGCATTCCGGACAAGTGGTAACCCTGGTGAAGGAACCGAGGGGCGTTCTTTTGATCTGCTGAACCTCGCCCGTTCCCCGGCAGGAAAAACATTCTTTGATGACCGTACCGGGCTCGGCTCCCTTACCCTGGCAACGGGAACAAGTTATGAACTTATAAAGAGAAATCTCTTTTTCCTTTCCTTTCAAAGTGTCTTCCAGGGAAATTTCCAGCTCCACTTCAATGTCCTTTCCTCTTTTCAAATCTTTTTTCCTTTTGGGCGTCCCGAATCCGAAAAGATCTTCCATTATCTCGCCCAAATCTCCGAAATCGTTTCTGAAGATATCTTCGAAATCAAAATCTGGCCTTCCCCAGCTCCATTGAAAATCAGATCCCGGTTCGCCTTCTGGAGCTCCTTCAAAAACCCTGCCGAATTTATCGTACTGGGCTTTCCTTTCTTTATTAGAAAGAATGCGGTAAGCCTCGCTTATCTCTTTGAATTTTTTCTCGTCTCCGCCTTTGTCAGGATGATATTTATGGGCCAACTTGTAATAGGCTTTCTTAATTTCATCCTGGGAGGCCTGACGAGAAATGCCTAAAATTTGATAATAATCTTTCATCGAGTGAAATGAATTAAAAATTCATTGAGTATTATTTTTTTTCTTTGTATTCCCCCTCTTCCGGTCCTTTTTCTTCTCCAGCCTGGGGTTTCGCCTGCGCTTGGTTTTGCTTGTACAATTCCGCTCCGATTTTCTGAATTACCTGGGAAAGTTCCGCTGTTTTTTGTTTAATATCCTCTATGTTATCACCGTCTTTCACTTTCTTCAACGCTTCCGTTTTCTCTTCAATCTCTTTTTTGCTCTCGGCGGATATTTTATCACCCATTTCCCGCAAAGTTTTCTCCGTAGTGTAAATCAGGTTGTCGGCCAAATTCTTGGCTTCAATCGTTTCCTGTTTTTTCTTGTCTTCTGCCGCATGAACTTCCGCTTCTTTCTTCATTTTCTCTATTTCCTCTTTCGAAAGACCGATGGAACCCTCGATTCTGATTGACTGGGTCTTGCTGGTCGCCTTGTCTTTGGCAGTGACCGTCACAATGCCGTTGGCGTCCACGTCGAAAGTCACTTCAACCTGGGGAATTCCCCGGGGAGCGGGCGGTATGCCGTCCAGAACGAATTTACCCAAAGAACGGTTGTCAGCTGACATTGGCCTTTCCCCCTGCAGAACATTGATTTCCACTGCCGGCTGACTATCTGCAGCGGTTGAGAAAATCTGGGTTTTAGCCGTCGGAATGGTCGTATTCTTCTGAATCATGGTGGTATTAATTCCTCCCAAGGTCTCTATCCCCAAAGACAAAGGTAAAACATCCAGCAGCAAGACGCTCTTGATGTCGCCTTCCGGCGCCCTTCCTTCTTCCTTGGCTCTTAAAATTTCAGCTTGTATGGCAGCTCCGATGGCCACCACTTCCTCGGGATTAATGGATTTATTGGCTTCCTTGCCGAAGAAATTCTTAACTGCCTCTCTGACAGCCGGGATCAAAGTGGTTCCGCCGACCAGAACGATTTCTTCGATGTCTGATTTATTTAATTTTATTTCTTCCAGTGTTTTCTCCGTCCTCTCGATGGAACGATCGATCAAATCTCTGACTAAATTATCAAACTGAGCTCTTGATAATTTGTAAAGTAAATGCTTGGGACCGGAAGAATCAGCGGAAATGAACGGCAGATTGATTTCCGTTTCCTGGGCCGAAGACAATTCGATTTTCGCTTTTTCAGCCGCTTCTCTTATTCTCTGCAGAGCAAGGGGATCTTTCGCCAAATCCATGCCCTGGTCTTTCTTGAATTGTTCTATCAGCCAATTGATTATCCTCTGGTCAAAATCCCTGCCGCCCAGATGCGCTTCCCCGCCTGTTGCCATGACCTCAACCGTCTCGGGAGTGGTATTCAAAACCGAGATGTCGAAAGTTCCTCCCCCGAAATCATAAACCGCGATCTGCTGGTTTGATTTTTTGGTAAAACCGTAACTCAGGGCTGCGGCCGTGGGCTCGTTAATTATCCTCAGAACGTTGAAGCCGGCGATCTCACCAGCAGCCTTGGTGGCTTTTCTCTGGGAATCGTCGAAATTGGCAGGACAGGTAATCACGACATCAGTCACTTTCTCCCCCAATTTCTCCTCGGCATCTGATTTTAATTTCTGCAAAATCTGAGCTGAAACCTCGATCGGCGTATACCATTTCTCTCCCATTTTCACTTCAACCTCGCCGTCCTGTCTTTCCCTAGTTTCGTAAGACAAAAGCTTCAGTTCCTTCTGAACTTCCGGGTCCTGAAATCTTCGGCCGATGAATCTTTTGACAGAGTGAATCGTGTTTTTGGGATTGGTAATGGCCTGTCTTTCAGCCAGAATTCCGACTAATCTTTCTCCGTTTTTCGCCAATGCCACAATAGAGGGTATTAATACCGAACCCTCCCGTGATTCTATGCATTTGGGCTCACCCGAAACGATGGTGGCCATTTTTGAGATTGATGTTCCCAAATCTATTCCTAATATTTTTGACATATGTTTATTGAATAAAATTAATTAATTATTATTTTATGACCTTAACCTTTGCCGGCCGCAATAAACGACCGTTAATTTTATAACCTTTTTGAATTTCTTCCGCGATTGTGCCGGGTGCTTTGTCTTTCATTTCGACCTCCCCGACCACTTCGTGAAAATTGGGATTAAATTTCTCCCCTATCGTCTTTATTTCTTCCACCCCCTGATTCTTCAGAAAATCCTGGAGCTGGACTTTAATCAGCAGCAATCCTTTGATATTTTCGTTGTTCTTCAGGTCTTCGGGCAACTTCTTCTCAACCACATCGAAATTGTCCAGAATCGGCAGAAGCCTCAAAACGTCTTCTTCTCCCGCATATTTCAAAAGCTCCTCAATCCTTTCCATCTCCTCTTTTTTATAATTCAGGAAATCCGCCCTTGCCCTTTGCCAGCCCTGCAGATATTCTTCCTTCTGCTTCTGGCATTCTTCCAATTTTTTCTTCAGGTCTTCTATCATATGTTAAATCTTTCCCAGTAATTTTATTAAAGAATCCAGGGAACCTATATTTTTGTCATAGTCCATTCTTTTGGGGCCGATTATCGCCAAAATCCCTTCTTCTTTCTTTGGAAGTTGGCACCTAGTGACTATGGTGCTGAATTCCTTCGCTTTGGACCAAGGATTTTCCCTGCCGATAAAAACTTTTACTTCAGAGTTGATTTGCAAATCGTCTATTTCTTTTTCCAAACTTTTGACCATTTCGGTGAAATCAAAAACAAGTTTTTCCTCTCTGAACTCCGGTTCCTTTAATATTTCTTCCCAACCTTCTTTCCATAAAATTTTCTCATCGGCTAAATACCCTAAAGCAAGATTGGAGGAAAACGAAGCCAGATTTTTGGTTACGGCCTGGATAAATTTTACCGTGTCGGTCAGTTCTCCTTCGAACAAATCTTCGGCCTCAAAATTATAATCCTTATTCAAGAAACCTTTTTCCAAAAGATTATCCACGAAGAAACGATAACCCCTGTCCGTGGGTACTCTGCCAGCTGACGTGTGCGGCTGGGAAATGAAACCGTCATCAGTCAATTTCTGCATTTCTATCCTGATGGTGGCCGGACAAATTCCAAAATCGTATTTCTTTTCCAGAAATTTAGAACTCACCGGCTCGGCGGTCCGGATATAGGTTTCAATGATGCTCTGCAGTATTTCTTTCTGTCTTTCGGATAATTCCATATACAGACATAATAGAAGATTGTCACTCCCCTGTCAAGAGTGATAACATTGGCTGTTCCTCATTATAAACAAGATATGCTAAAATTAAATAATTAACGTATGTCCAATCGCCGAACTAATATTATCGCCGCTTGTCTTTTGATATTCGTCTTCTTAACGGCTCTTTTGAGCATAAAAGACGATTCTTTGACCATGGATGAATTGGCCCACTTGCCGGCAGGTTACAGCTATCTCACCCAAAAAGACATGAGGTTGAATCCCGAGCATCCGCCCCTTTTGAAAGATCTGGCTGCCCTTCCCCTGCTTTTCATAAAGAACGTTAAATTTCCCTCGGAAATTCCTGCCTGGCAGCAGGACGTCAACGGCCAGTGGGACTTCGGCCGTTATTTCCTCTACCAAACCGGTAATCCAGCAGATCAAATGATTTTCTGGGGACGCTTCCCCATGATTTTGATTTTAATTTTACTTGGTTTTTACGTCTTTAAATGGACTAAGGAATTATTCGGCAACTGCGCCTCTCTGCTGGCCTTGTTCTTTTTTTCTTTCTCTCCCACCCTGCTGGCTCACGGCAGACTGGTTACCACGGACGTCGGAGCGGCAGCCGGCGTTTTCATCGCCACTTACTATTTTATCCGGGCGCTCAAAAACCCTTCAAAGAAAAATATAATTCTCGCCGGACTCGTTTTCGGCATCGCCCAACTTTTAAAATTCTCCGTAATACTTCTGGTTCCCTTCTTCGGTCTGTTGGGATTGATCTGGTGGCTGACAAAATCAGGAAGCTTTCTGCAAACGATAAAAATCGGCTTTTTGGTTTTTCTGATCGGTTTCGCCCTGATCTGGCCCGTCTATCAGTATCACGTTTGGAATTACCCGCCGGAAAAACAGCTGCAAGACGCCCAGGTTTATCTTAAAGACACGATTGAGCCATTAAAAACCGTTATCCTTTGGGCAGCCGACAAACCGATCATCCGTGCTTACGCCCAGTACTTCACGGGCTTGTCCATGATTTTCCAAAGGGTGGCTGGCGGCAATACCACTTATTTTCTGGGAGAGGTTTCCAACCTGGGCTGGAAAGAATACTTCCCGATAGTTTATCTGATAAAAGAACCTTTGGCTTTTCATTTTCTGACATTGATTGCCTTCCTTTACGCCCTCTTTTTAATCAAAAAATCATCTATCAAGGACTGGCTGAAATCTCATTTTTCCGAATTCGCCATGATAACCTTTGTTATGCTTTACTGGGTGGTAAGCATCAAGGGAAATCTTAACATCGGCATAAGGCACTTGCTGCCGGTTTTCCCCTTAACCATAGTTCTGGTCAGCTCGATGACCGCAAAACTGCTGAAGGAACCGCATCTCAAGATAAAATACGCTCTTTTGATGGTTCTGATTTTATGGCAGGCCATTTCAGTGATTTCGGTTTATCCCCACTTCCTTGCCTATTTCAACGAAGCTGTCGGTGGTCCTGACCAGGGCTATAAATACGTCGTCGACTCCAATTTGGACTGGGGCCAGGATTTGAAAAGATTGAAGAATTGGACGGAAGAAAACAACGTTGAAAAAATTTACCTCGATTATTTCGGCGGTGGCAGCCCGGAATATTACTTGGGAACAAAATACGCCCCTTGGTGGGGGCAAATATCTCCTGAGGAATTTCCCAAAGGAAATTATCTTGCTGTTTCAGCCAGTTTCTTGCAGGGCGGCCGAGGGATAAGAGCTTCTAACTACGAGGGACCTGACGGCTATTATCTGTGGCTGAATAATTATACGCCCGTGACAAAAATCGGCTATTCCATATTTGTCTATAAAATCGACTAGTCCTTGTACTTAAAGGGCGCAAAATTGCCGAATCTCAATTCTATGTACTGCAAATCCACCCTTCTATCCTGGGGGATTTTTTCTTCCAGCACTGCTTTCAATTTCGTTAACTGCCATTCCACGTCTCCCTGAAGATTGAAATAGATTTCCCATCCCTCCTGGGTCAAAACGGTTAATTTGTCTTCGGAAGAAATCAAAAACTCTTTTATCGGAATCTTCAAATTATCCCTGAGCTCGGGCCAAATTTTCCCGGTTATACGGGACAACTCTTCCTTTTCAATCACTTTAAGTCCCAGAGCCGGATTATCTGAATTATTGGCATCAACGATTTTAAGGAAATCTGATTCGGGCGAAGATGTTTCAAAAATAACTCCCTCGTTATCCAAAAGGAAAGACCTCTCTCCGGCAAACCACTGGGCTATTCCTGCTCTTTCGACAACGATGATGCTTAAACCGTCGGGAAAATTTCTTTTAATTTCAACTGCGGCCAAACCGGGAAAAGCGGCTAAAACGTCTTTTTTCATTTCAGCCAGGTTGACCAAAAAAATGCTTTTCGTCTGCCAAAACAATATTTTATTTCCCAATTTATTCTCAATCCTAGATCTGATTTCCTCTGTCGGCACTTTATCCTCTCCAGAAATTATAATTTTCTCTATTTGGAAAAAGCCGGACAAGAACAGAAAATAGAAAATGGAAAACAAAAAAACAACCGTCAACAGTCCTAGCCAAAAAAAACGATTGCGATAAATCGGTTTTTTCTTTTTATACCGATGTGGTTTTCTGTAAGAATTCATTATCCTTATAATCCCCTTCTGATTTTTCTCAATTTTTCAAAAATAAAAGTCAGCCAGTATTTCTTCGACAGGGGAAAATCCTGCGTTTTTACGTATTCTGAAGCTCTGCCACCGAAACCCACCTTAAAGAGGGTGGGACCAGCCCAGGGATGCCGAGACTCTTTTTTGGGATCAACGTATCCCCAGAAATCATATAATATACAACCTCTTTTTTTAGCTTCTTTTACGGCTTCCCACAAAATCAGATAAGGCAGGGACAGCTTCGCGTACTTCGCATCTGAGGCTGCCTGATGATAAAACCCGATCCCCTGCCAGAAAACAACCAAAGCCGCTGCCACTAATTCCCCCTTGTACCTTCCGAAAAATAATAAGGCCTGATTGTCTTTCGAAAAAATTTCAAATTCATTCTTGACGTATTCCAGGGAAAAAGGGACGAATTTCTGTCTTCTGGCAACTTCGGTGTTAAGTTTTTGATAAGCTCCGATATTATCCGGTTTTTCGCTCTTTTCAACCGCAATATCCTGGTTTTTCATCGCCTGGCGAATCAGATAACGGGTGGTTTTCCTCATCTTAATCAAAATTTCCTCTTCGGCAGGAGTAAGATCCAGTTTCCAGGTTGCCTCGTAAGCATTGGCATGCATAGGAGACTCCCTGAATCCCAAACTCCGCAGGATCTTTTGATTCTCCTGATTGCGTTCCCATAAAGGATTCATCCTTATAAAAATCGCTTTTTCCTCTGCGGCAATTTTTTTCAATTCTCCCAAAAGAACTTCCAAGATTTGTTCTTTGTTTTCTGTTTTTCCTTCTCTGATATCCGGCCCGTGTTGAATTAAAAGGAAGGTTCCCCGTTTAGCTTTTATCTTCGAAACCGAAGCAACTCCATTTAATTGCTCCTCATCGTAAATCCCCAGCCGCCAAATTTTATTCCCCATCCTAGTCTGAAATTCTCCCCAATTCCAAGAACTCAGAAAAGTTTTTTCCTTGCAACTCAGAAGAAAATTCTCCCAAATATTTTTGTCTTTAATTTCGTTAACCTTCCACATGTTTTTTCAAGAAATCCAAAATTCTTTTAACTTCTTTTTGGGAGATATTGATGTGAGTCGGCAAATTAAAGGTCTCTTTGGATAATTTTTCCGCCTTGGGACAGCTTCCAGAAACATACTGCAGTTTATCCAATTTTGTGTCGTGGGGAGCCACCGGGCTCGTGTACCAATCGCCGATTAAAAGATTTTCCCGCCAAGCCCTTTCGATAATCCTATGGGCCTGCGGATGCTTTACCGTAAATCTCAAGAAAATGTTTTCCCTGTCGTTCAAAACCAACGGCAAAGAAAGGGAGCCATCCTTCAGGGAAAAGAAATAAAAATCGGCAACTTCTTTCCGGTGATCGTTGAGTTTTTCCAATTTCCCGAGTTGATTCAAAGCCAAAAGAGACAAAGCGCTCGGCAATTTCTTGGGAAAATAGCCCGGCCTCAATCCCCTTTTTTCCTTCCAATGCACGGCCTTGGATAAAATATGAAACCACTGTAATAAAATCAATAAATATTTCCCGAAAATTTTATAAGTCGGCAAGATAACCCAGTTCATTAAAATCGGATGCAATAACTGCTGAAAAGTCCAGAAAAAGGAAGGAAAACCCGCTTTTCCCTGATAGTTTTTAATGTTTTGGGCCAATGTCAAATCGTCGGTCACGGACATTCCTCCATACACCGAAGAAATTACTTTATCCCGGGAAAAACTGAAAAAAGAAGCCCTGCCAAAGGTCCCCACGTTTTTTCCTTTATAAGTGGCTCCCAAGGCGTGAGCGCAGTCTTCGATCAGAATCAAATTGTTCTGCTGGCAGATGTTCACGATTTCGTCCATATCCGCAGGCAAACCAAACGTATGTTGGACCATTACTACTTTGCTTTTTGCGCTGATTTTTCTTTTCAGGTCTTCCGAATCCATATTGAATGTCTTTTCGTCGCAATCAACGTAAACCGGTTTGAATCCCGACCAGATTATCGGATTGGCCGCGGCATTGCAGGTAAAGGCCTGGAGCAAAACTTCGCTCCCTTTTTCCAGATTCAACGAATTCAAAATTGCCATTAACGCCGACCGGCCGCTGTTAAAAGAAAAAGCGCATTTTACCCCCAAATATCTCCTGAATTCCCTTTCCAAATCTGACAAACTTTCCAGTTGTTGAGACTTTGCCTCAGCAGTCCAGCGCCAGGGTTGAAAAAGCAATTTTAAAGCCAGCCGTATGTCGTCGGGTTCAGTATTCGGAGACAAGGATATCGAAATCGGCTTGAAAGGATTCATAATTCCAATTGCTTGATTAATTGAATCGGTACCCTGCTTTCCAGAAGTACCGTATCCCCTTCTTTGCAAAACGATTTAATCTTTTTGAAAATTTCTTCCGGATTCTCTAGAAATATGGCTTTTTGACCAGCGCCTTCCTGAATTTCTTTGAATCTGTCTTTGGTGGTGATTATCGCCAGATCCGCCAGTTGGGCGATTTTCTGACCGATTCTTCGATGAACTTCTTCTGAAGCTTTGCCCAGTTCGATCAAACAAGGCATGACCAGTATTTTTTTACCAGGTAAGGTCTTGGCGTATTCCAAATGGGCGATGACGCTGTCGGGATTGGCGGAATAAGTCGCATCGATAATCTTCAAACCGTTTATGCCATTTTTTATTATGATTCCCGGGAATTTATTTTCAATCTTGTTTACTGCCTTCTCAATTTCTTCCTCTGTCATACCTATTTCCTTTGCCACCATTTTAGCTCCCTCGATATTTTCCAACCCCTGCAGTCCAACGTTTTGACCGTAAAGAAATTTCTTGATTTTTGTTTTCTCGTATAATTCTCTGCAATATTTGTTTTTTCCGTTGAAAAAGGCTGAACCGTCTTCAGGCAAACTTTCGACCAATTCTCCTCCCCCTTCAGCTGAAAGCAGGTTTTCCATCGAGCCGAAAGTGGCCAGATGCTGTTCGTTCACGCCCGTGATGATGCCTATTTTAGGTTTTACGATATCGCATAAAAGCTTTATTCCTCCCTTGCCGTAGGCTCCCATCTCAACGATGAATATTTCGTGTTCCGGCTTCAAATCATTCAAAAGGCACCTGGCTATTCCCACTTCCGAATTCTGATGCTCTTTCGTCTCCAAAACCCTGTATTTCTGGGAAAGAATCGTGTAGAGGAATTCCTTGGTCGACGTTTTGCCGTAAGAGCCGGTAATGCCGATAACCAACAAATTTCCGGACTTTGCCCTTTTCTCTTTCGCTTTTTTAATGATTCGATTCCTGCCCAAAACCGCCATTGGCTGGAACAAAAGAACAAAAAGAGAGGTAATGACCGGTGTTAAAACGTCAAAACATAAAAGCAGGAAAGCAAACTGGGTGATGTCCTCGATTTTAAGAGAAAGGGTGAAGAGAAATAAAAATTCTATGAATATTCCGATTAATATCAAGAAAATGGTTTTCAGGGTTAAAACCGGCTTTCTCAGTTGGCTTTTCAACAAATCCACCAATACTTTAAAAGATTCGGCAATGTAAAAAAGCAGAAGAAGGAAAAAAATCAAAAGAGGAAGAAATGGAAAAATAAAAACCAGAACCAGCTTGGAAACGTTTAATTTGTTGTAAATCAGCCTTTTCCCTTTTTCCGTTCTGAAATGATCGAAAAAACGGCCGAGATGGTATTCCTTCAGCTGCCAGAGATAAATCCAAAACAAAATCGCTTTCGTCGTGCGCAAAAACCAGAGAAAACTCAAAAGATAGAACATAAAATTACTCTTTTAAGAATTTAAGAATAATTTCCGAAAGTTTTTTGGGATTCTCCAGATGAGGACTATGGCCGACTTTGGGCATAATTTCCAGCTTCGAGTTCTCTATTTTTTCATTGAAAACATGGGCGTATTTCAAAGGAACCATTTTATCCCAGCCACCCCAGACAATCAGGGTTTTGTTCTTAATTTCGGATAAGTCCAACAAGAGATCTTCGTCCAAAACTTTCTTAATCGTTTCTTTCATGACGCCGTTGGCCTTAACGTAGTCCTTGTGTCTGATGAAAATATAAAAAAAGTTACGGGCAGTGTCTTTGAATCTTTGCAGGTGTTTGGGCGTAAAGATGGCGTTGCCAATTCTGGCCGACCAGAAGATTAGCAACGTTTTCAGGCCAGGTTTGGGTTTTATGCCAGCTGAATCGCATAAAATCAATCTTTTTACTTTCTGGGGATATTCTACGCTAAATCTGATGGCGATTCTGCCGCCAAAAGAATGACCAATGAGAAAGAATTCATCCAGCTTCAGTTTCTCCGTAAATTCCGTGATTAAATCCGTATATTCTTTTATCCCCCAGGGCTTGGGAGGGGTGATGCTTTTTCCGAAGCCGGGGAAATCAGGAATAATGACTTTGTATCCTTCCCGGCTCAAAATTCCCTGAACCTCCAGCCAGGAACCAGAAGAGCCTCCCCAGCCGTGTAAAATAAGAACAGGTTGCCCTCCTCCTGCAACCTTATAGTTTATCTTTAAGCCGTTGATGTAAACTTCTTCTTCCTTCATTTAATCGTTTTGAAGCTTAAATATTTCTGAAGAGCTTCGGGAACCAAAATACTGCCGTCTTTCTGCTGATAATTTTCGATAATGGCTATCAAAGTTCTTCCTATGGCAAAAGCCGTACCGTTAAGGGTGTGGACGAAATCCAGGCCGCCCGTCTTTTTTTGGTAGCGGATGTTCAGTCTCCTTGCCTGAAAATCGGTGCAATTGGAAGTCGAGTGCGTTTCCCGATAACGCTTCTCGGAAGGAATCCAGGTTTCGATGTCGTATTTTTGGGCGGCGGGCATGCCTAAGTCTCCTGCGGCAATGTTTACAACCTGATAAGGCAATTTTAACTCGTCCATCAAACTTTTTTCCATTTCCAGTAAGAACTTATGTTCTTTTTCGGAATCTTCCGGTTTGGTAAAACTGAACATTTCCATCTTGTCAAACTGATGAACTCTCAATATTCCTTTGGTATCTTTGCCGTAGCTACCTGCCTCTCTCCTGAAACAGGTTGAAAAACCGGCATATCTTTTGGGCAAATCCTTTTCCTCAAAAACTTCACCGCTATGCATGGAACCCAAAGACTGCTCCGAAGTGGCTGTCAGGTAAAGATCGTCTTTGGGAAGATAATACGCTTCTTCATCATCCGTCTGCTGAATGAATCCCATGCCCCTGGCCATTTCCGACTTTATCATTACCGGCGGAATAACCGGAATAAAGCCTTTTTTCGTCAGCGCGTCAAAAGCAACTCTTACCAGGGCGAACTCAATCAAAGCAATTTCTTTCTTTAAAAACCCGAATCTGGTTCCAGCCATCTTGGCCGCTCTTTTTACGTCAATCAGGTCCAATTTTTCGCCAATTTCCATGTAGTCTTTTATTTTAAAATCAAACTCAGGTTTTTCCCCGACTTTCTCCACCACCACGCTGTCTTTTTCACCTCCCAATGGGACGCCAGCCAAAGGAAGATTAGGAATCTTCAACAATAAACTGTCGAGTTTTTCTCCCAGATCTTTCAGATTCCTGGTCAACCTGTCGCTGTTCTTGTCCAATTCCTGCATTTTCAGAATGATTTTGTCTTTTTCCTTTTTGTCTCGGGCACCCTGGATTTCCTTATTCGCCTTATTCTTCTGGGCTCTCATGTCTTCCAGGGCCTGGAGAAATTCCCGTTTCTTTTTTTCAACTTCCAAAATCTCGTCTACATCAACCTCGACTCCTTTCTTTTTGGCGCCCTCAACGACTTTATCCGGATTTTCACGAATGAATTTGATATCAATCATATTTTTTAATCTTTTGGTTTCATTGTTGGAAATAATATCACTTCCCTTAAACTGTGGGAATTAGTCAATAAAGCAACCAACCTGTCTATGCCCATGCCGAATCCGGCAGCAGGAGGCATGCCGTACTCCAGGGCGTTAATGAAATCTTCATCCATTCTTTGCGCTTCTTCAAGGCCCTGCTTGAAAAGTTTTTCCTGTTCCTCAAACCTCTTTCTTTGTTCAAGGGGATCGTTTAATTCGGAAAAAGCATTGACCAGTTCCCAACCGCCCACCACCAATTGGAAGTTGGCTAATCTCGCGGGATCCTGTTCTAAGGCTTTGGCCAACGGGAAAAAGCCCTGGGGATGGTTGATGATAAAGGTCGGCTGCCAGATTTTCGGCAAACAGTATTTTTTGTAGATCTCATCGCTAATTTCAGCCTTATTCCCCTTTTCCATTCCAATTCCCAGCTTATTGGCTTCTTTTTTCAGGGCCTCCAAATTTATTTCCTTTAAGTTAATCTTGGCGTCTTTTCTCAAAAGCTGGTCGAACTCCACTCTCGGCCACGGTGTCTTGAAATCAATCCTTTTCTCCTCGTATTGGATTTCCGTTTTCCCGAATATCTTTTTCACCAGATTCTCAAACAATTTCTCGGTAAATTTCATCAAATCTTTGTAATCGGCATAAGCCCAGTAGAATTCCAGCATGGTGAAGTCTGGATTATGGCTTCTGTCCACACCCTCGTTCCTGAAGCATTTGCCGATTTCATAAACTTTTTCCAAACCTCCCACCAGCAATCTTTTAAGATAAAGCTCCAAAGCAATTCTTAAATACAAATCAATATCCAGGGCGTTCAAATGCGTCTTGAAGGGTTTTGCCTTGGCTCCCCCGTAAAGCGACTGTAAAATGGGCGTTTCCACCTCCAAAAATCCTTCCTTATCCAGAAAGTCTCTTATCTCCTTGATGATTTTGGCTCTTGTTTCGAATTTCTTTCTGACTTCAGGATTAAAAATCAAATCAAGATACCTCTTTCTGAAGCGTTCTTCGATATCGGTCAGGCCGTGCCATTTTTCGGGCAGGGGCAGCAACGATTTCACCAACATTTTGAAATCACTGACCTCTATTGTTTTTTCTCCTTTTTGGGTTTTGAATAAAATTCCTTTTACCTCGATAAAATCGCCGATGTCAAAATTGTCCAAAAAAAACTTGTATCCCTTTTCCCCCAACCTGTCTTTTCTCAAAAAGGCCTGAAGTTTTCCCGTACCGTCTTCGATATCCAGAAAAGTGGAACCGCCGTGCCCCCTCAAAGATTTTATCCTGCCCGCCAGAATTACTTCCTTTTTCAGCTTACTTAGCGTACTAAAACTTTTAATGGCTTCAGAAATAGCATGAGTTCTTTTTGTTTTTTCGGGATAGGGATTAATCAGGTTATTTTTAATCGCTTCCAGTTTTTTAAGCCGAATTTTTCTTAATTCTTCGATAGTTGCCATAGTTTTCTCGTATTTTTAAGTTTAGCTTAATTTTCTGTTTTCGTGAAGTACCATTCTAGGATGGATTTAGCCACGGGCAAAACAGCTGCCTGAACCCCTTTTACGTCTTCAACCATTACGGTTAAAACAATCTGCGGGTCGTCGTAGGGCGCGAAAACGGTTACCCAGTTGTGATAGCGGTCGTTGCCCAATTCAGCGGTTCCGGTTTTGGCAGCAACCGCTACCGGCAAGGAATTCAAGGTTATGGATGAAGCCTGAGGAGAATTTACACCGGTTACCGCCTGTCTCATGCCTTCTCTGACAATCTGGATATTTTCCGGGTCAATGAAGTTTTCCCTGATGACTCTGGGCGTCATCTCCTCGACCACGTTTTTTTCTTCGTCAATTATCTCTTTGACCGCCTGCGGCTGATACAGTATGCCGCCGTTGGCAATGGCTCCGATAGAAGTAACCACTTCTAACGGCGTGATCTGAAGAAAACCCTGGCCTATGGCAAGATTGTAGGTGTCGCCGTCCCACCAATTCTGTCCCCAAGTGCTTTTCTTCCATTCTATGTCCGGTACGAAACCCTTTATTTCTCCCGGCAAATCAATGCCGGTCTTGTCGTCCCAGCCGAAGAGATCCAAATATTTTTTAATATTTGTAGGGCCAAGACCATCCTGATCGCCAAATCCTCCGCCGATCGTATAGAAATAAACGTCGCACGATTCGGCAATCGCTTTTTTCATGTCGGTCAGGCCGTGAACCGTCCAGTCTCTTTTGGTCGTGGAGGCGTTGGGATCCCAGGGATTGGGAATACTGATGAAACCCTGGCAATTTATATCTTTCTCAGGATTTATTATTTTCTCTTCCAAGGCAGCTGAAGCAATCAAGGGCTTTATGGTGGAGCCGGTCAAGTATCTGCCGGAAATCGCCCGGTTAAAGAGAGGATTGAGGCCTTTGGGATCTTCCAGAAGTTTCTGAAGAGCTGTAGGATCCGCTCCTTTTTGGAATAAATTATTATCGAAGCTGGGCAAAGAAACCAGTGATAAAATGCCGCCTGTTTTGGGATCCATGGCGATGGCAACCGCTCCCTTTGCCCCGATTTCTTTGTATTTGCTTTCCAATTCTTCTTTTATTTTTTTCTGCAAATCGGAATCAAGCCATAAAACCAAGCTCTTGCCCGACTCGGGCAGAGAAATGACTTCTTTGGCAATCACGTTCCCCACCGCATCCCTCTCAATTCTTAATTTTCCCGGGTTTTTTCTCAAGACATCCTCATAAAAATTTTCTATGCCAGATCTGCCGACATAATCCGAAATGGAATAGAAATCAGGAGCCGCCTCAAACTCTTCTGACTTTATTTTGCCGGTATAGCCGATGAGGTGGCTGAAATATTCTCCGTCTTCGTAATCTCTGATGACGTTGCTCTTGATTTGAAAACCGGGAAGTTCGTCAATTTTCGTCTCGAATAAAATCAACTGCTGATGGGAAAGATTCTCGGCGATGAGAACCTGCAAGGATTTCGCCTCTTCAATCTCTTCTTTCATCGTCTCCAAATCATTTCCAAGGATATCGGCCACTTCTCTTAAAGTTCTTTCTTTCTCGGCACTTAATGGCGGCAGGTTGTCCTTTTCGCAAATTAAATCGAAGGTTGATTTATTGAGAACCAGCTGTTTTAAGTTTTTATCGTAGATCACTCCCCTTTCCGACTGAATCTGGTGGATGATAAACTTGTTTTGCGCCGCCTGCTGCAAAAAATCTTTGCCTTCGGCCACCTGCAAATGGAAAGTTTTGAAAAAAAGAAGCAGGATTATCAAAAAACAGGAAATGAAAAAACCTTGGAGAATCTTTCTTAAAAGAGGCACCTCTAATTTTTTCTCGGAAAGGCCGGCTTGTCTTTCCTGTTTTTGGGCAAGAGAATCCAAAAGAACCTCATGAGGTTCAATGGCTTCCTTGAAAGCCGTCTGAACCCTGCTAGCTCTAAATCCTTTTGAAGAGAGGAATCCTAACATACTTTTGCAAAATAATTTTAGAGAGAAACGAAAACAGAAGCAAAACTAAAGTATAAAAACCGAAGAAACCTATGTTACTCAGGGAAAAAATATCCAGATAAAATCCGCCGATCAGGGCCGCACTTACTCCCCACCATTGCTGGGGAGTAAAAAGAGTAATGAAAACCACCGCAATTAAAACGAGATTGGGAATCAAGTCCAACACCTTGAAATAAACCGAAAAGCTGGTCTGAATCAAAATTAAAATATAAAAAAGGATGATGCAAAAAATGATTTTTTTTGTCATCGTTAAAAATCGGTGATGATGAATAAATAATCTAAATTTTTAAGGTTGAATTCGGGCTCTATCTCCGCCGTTTGGAAAGGTTCGATGTCGGTTTTTCTTACGTCTTTAATTTTTCCCACCAGAAGGCCCTGGGGGAAAATGCCTCCCAAAGCAGCGGTAATGACCAGATCTTCCTTCGAAACTTCTTTTTCTTTGGGAATCAGATCAAGATAAAGTTCCTGATTACCCTTTCCCCGGACCACTCCGAAGATTTCTTTTTCTGAAATTTTGGCGTCGAAAGAACTCTGTTTGTTGGAAATTAAAATAACCTCTGAAAAATTATCGTACACTTCGCCGATCCTGCCCAAAAGCATTTTTTGGCTGGTCACCACCGGCATGCCTTTTAAGATTCCGTCTTTTTGTCCTTTATCAAGCAAAATCGAATCCTGGGAAATGTCCTTGCCGATTAGCTGAGCGATTTTCAACTGGAAATCTTTCTGCAGTTCTATGTCCAACGCTTCTTTCAAGGTTTCGTTTTCTTTTTTCAGTTCTTTCAGAACAACGATTTCGCCAAGAAGTTCCTGATTTTTAGTATAAAGAGAGTCCAATTCTTTTTTAAGAGTTTTTATTTCGATAATTCCGCTAAAAAAATCGGAGGTGTTTTTCCCCGCCTGCCATAATGTTTTTTGAATCGGAGAGGAAACGGAATAGAAAAAGTTTTTGATATTTTTCGTAAAACCGCTGAGATTCAGGACGACGAAAACACCGATCAATAAGATCAAAAAGACGATAATTTTCAGATTTCGGAACATCCTCATTGGCATAATTTTATCACAATTTTTAAGGTCTTGACAGAGCCCCTTCTATAAATATACTTATCTTAGAAATCAAAAAAGGTCGTTTTAGCACAATGATTTTATTAAAAGTTCTATGACAGAAGATAAACTTTTTGTTTCTCCTTTGCGCCTGGAAGAAGAGGAAGGAGAAGGAATCGACGAATATACCGACGAATCGGAAGAAACGTCGGAAAAAGAAGAAGATAGTGACTTGGAAGAAGACGACGAAGAGTGGGACGGAGAAATTGAATAAAAATTTTATCTAAAGACAAAAAATCCCGGATTATTCCGGGTTTTTGTTTTTTTTCAAACGGAAAAAGATAAAACTAAAAAGGCGTTGGGGTGGCGGCTACCTACTTTCGCACGAAATCGCACTATCATCGGCCTTGGACTATTTCACGACTGTGTTCGAAATGGGAACAGGTGGGACAAGTCCAGTATTACCGCCACCTCAACGCCTTTTTTTATTGATTACGGATATTAATTGCTAGCCCAGCGAGGGCTTAACAGTTAAGAAAGCAATGACTTATTAGTACTGCTTGGCTAAATGCATTACTGCACTTACACCTGCAGCCTATCAACCTCATATTCTCTGAGGAATCTGGGAGTCCTTATCTTGGGGTCTGCTTCGCGCTTATATGCTTTCAGCACTTATCAGTTCCCGACATAGCTACCCAGCGATGCTTTTGGCAAAACAGCTG
>JAQUAA010000010.1 GCA_028687495.1 Minisyncoccota bacterium
TGGGATTCAAGGTTGAAAACAGAGCTACTATCTCGGTCTGGCGATGCGTAGGACCTGCTGACGGCGGAAAAGCCACTCTTGTTTCTCTCTGGAGAACGGAAGACAGCTGCAAGACCTGGAAACAGATTGAACAGAAAATAGTTTATCCCGAAGAGGAAAAGCAGCTCGGCTTCCTGAACACGCTTGTTGGCGGAGGATCCATGGCGAACCCGCTTCTGAATGAAGACGAGATTCCCTTGACGACAATCAATCCCTTCACCAGTTACGGTGCTGATCCGCGGTTGATTGGCAGAAACGGCGATAAAATATTCTTGACAATGACTTACTCGCCGTTCGACGATAATCTGCCCAACAATCAAAAACCCTACTCTGTCCACCGAATGTTTCTATCGACCGATAACGGCAAATCATGGAAAGCACTAAGCTGGCCTTCTCACTGGGCTAAACTTGACCGCTATCCTGAAACGCCCGAGCTGACGCTTTTAGCTTCCGGTCCGAATTTTCCCGAAGGCCGCGACCCTCACGAAACTGATTTCGTTTGGGGATGGCCAGATACCACAGTACGGATTGACATCGTCTCCGCTGAAGACGGAACGATCAATCTGTTCATGGTTTCATCAGGATACAATGGTTTCATAAAAGGAACCATAAAGAGCCCCACTCCTTAACTTCGGGGCTCTTTAAAATTGGGCTTGTTTTATAAGATTATTTTACATTAGTGGTCGGCGGAGTCCAATCAATTTTGAATTCTTTAACTCTTGAATAATCATCTCCAACACATCTTGTCGCCTTATCACATGCTCTGACATAAACCTTGCAATTGCCCGAGCCTTCAACGTGACAGATTCCGCTTGGCCCCACGGTAAGAGTTGTGCTGGTGCTGGAATTAGTTAAACCATTACAATTTATAGCTGTTTTCCAAGGAACCGAATCGGCGCTTTCCCCCAAATTTACTACTTTGTATTGGCAGGTATTTAATCCCGAATCTCCGGCATTAAGCTCGGTGAAGTTTAAGGTGACCGTAAAACTGCTATTCTGCCATAAATCAGGACCGGTTATCGTCGCCACCGGAGGATTGTTGTCAGTCGCTCCCATGACGATGTTCCACGTAAGGTATTCTCCGGCTTCAGCTCCCTTAGTTGTGCCAATGGTAGCCGTTCCTCCCGTGTAACAATTACCTCCCGTGGTACTCATATTGCCATTATCACCGATGCCAACCAAATTTACGCAATAAGGCGTACTTCCTCCATTAAAGGTAAAACCGGCTCCCAAATCGTGAGCTGCGCTTTTGCTTAAAATATCAGTCCTGATTGTAATTTGATCTCCCGAAACGCTCCAAGTATTTTTGAATTTCAGATTGGCCTCGCAGAACAAATCCTGTTCGTCATGCATCCAAGTCGTCCGATAATTACTTCCTGTTTCATACCAGCCGTAACTTACGCCTCTACTATCTGTGTAATCCCAACTTTTAAGGGTTATGCCGACATTATAAGAACCAACTGTCACCCAATCAGTGGGCGGAGTGCGCTCGCAACCCAACACTTTCAGTGCCCGCCACTCACTGGTAGGACATCTGCCACTGCATGGATAATCAACAACCAATGGATCGTCAAAACAGGGACAATTGGAACAGCAGCTGGTTCCCGGACAACTGCAATTTGTGCATTTACCGATAAACCAGAAACCGTTTCCGTCAGCAGTTATAACCCATCTAAAAGGATGGGAAGGATCTATGCTGATATAGCTACTGTTAGCTGAAGTCACCTCGCCCCAAGCCGATTCATAATCGCGGAACGGCGGTATCCAAGGACTGCGATAAAGATAGCCTCCGACGTAATAGCAGGATGCGTCTCCATTCCATGTTACGGTAAACGGCAAATAAACCTCGGCTCCCCCAGAAGGACTTATCAGCGTGGGAATTCTTTCGTAGTTAAATGAAACTCTGGCACCGCTGGTCCTGTCGTAATATTCAATCTGAAAAGTATGGTTGCCGGCAGAAAGATAGACATCGGCAAATTTGACCCCGTAAGAATGATCCGTCCAAAGATCGGTTTTAAGGGATCCGTCCACATAAAGCCGGGAACCGTCGTCCGAACCTAAATAGAAACGATAAGTTCCAGAGGTACCGAAATATATTGTTCTGCTTGAGCTGAAACGAATATTATCGCTTAAGCCGTAAGCAATCACCCCACTTCCCCAGTCATTATTAAAACTCACACCGGTCTCGTCGGGACCGTCTCCCAAGCAATTGCCGTTTATGTCATACCAGACTCTTTGCCACCTATCGGTGGGATAATTCAAAGAAGAACAAGTAGTACATGCCCCGCTGCCATTACAAACAGTATTACCAGCGCATTCATTATCAGGATCTTGACCACTGGGAATATAGCTGCAAGTCCCCACCGCTCCTGTTAAGTTGCATTTAACGCAGGTGCCTGTACAAGAAGTATTGCAACAAACTCCGTCAACACAATAATTTGAAAAGCAATCGCCACCGGAAGTACAAGATTCCCCGTTGTTTTTACCGACTTTCAAATTATCATCAGGACTGCTTTGACTCGCGTTATATATGCCCGCTCCTCCGAAGAAGACAACGTATTGTTTGGTACCTTGATAAGTACTGCTGGGATTCCACCAAGTGGCGGCCAAGCCGTTGGAATCGGTCGTGCCAATGTCTATTATTTTGGCATAAGCTGTGCCGGTCCAATACCATAAGGATAAAGTTTGGCTGGGAATAGCCACGCCTCCTACGGTTTGGAGATAACCGCCCACCCTGACGCTTCCGCCGACTGCCACGGCAGTAGCATCAAAAATGCCGTTGATATAAGAACCGGGCTTGACGATCTTGGTGTCGGTCTTGGTCGTTGCCGAAGCAGAAGCATAACTGTCAGGGTAATCGGAATAATAACTTTCTTCTGAAAAAGCCCTTGACCAGGCACGGTAATAATAAGTCGTGCCAGAAGTCAGGCCGGGATCGCTGCAACTCGTACCCGCGGTATTACAAGCTTGGGTGCCGTCAGTAGGAGACGAAGGATATCCTGCAGTACTTCTCCTTACCATTGTCATATAGGCACCTGAACCATTGGTCCATGACAAATTGATTTGGCTGCCACTTATAGTTGTGGCCGTCAGCCCTGATGGACCGTCGGGTTTGGTGGTAAAATAGGCGTCTGAACCATAACCCGTACCCCCAGCGTTTTCCGCTTCAATTCTGAAGTGATAAGTTCTACCCCTGGTTAATCCCGTGGCGCCAATGCCAAAACAAGTGGTATAAGAATAATAACCGGTCCAGCCTGAAACGGTACTGTAAGAAGTCGTATCTCCCCAGGCAAATCTCGCCCGGTAATCCGCTCCGCCAGTGGCGGTAACGCAGCCGTTCAAGTCGCCCGAAGTGGTGGTAATATTGGCGGCCGGATCAGTTCTGGCAGTGGGCGGACTGACCGATACACAAGCCGGATTACCGTTAGTCTGCATTTGGCAGGTATACCCCGCACCGCATCCCGTATCCGAAGAATAGCATCCGCTGGCTCCGCAATACCACTTTCTCTGAGTGGTGGAGTTTGCGCAACTGTCTAAGTGGTTGCCAGCGGTATCTCTGCAGGTTTCATAATAACCCAGCCCGTCGGAATCGATTAAATAGCACTTGCGGCAATAACTGTCTAAGCAGGTGCCATTACAACACTGACTGCCAGCCGTACAACTGGTGCCATCTGACTTACAGCAACCCGTGTCGGATGAATCGGTATAACCGTCACAGTCGTTGTCTTTTCCATCAGCACAGTTGCCGTTAGCCGTACTTTCCGTCGTACCATACCCGCCGCAGGTACAGGAACAATCAGTGCAGCTGTCGGTGGTATAAGTGCAGTTTCCGCCCGAGCAATAGTAATTGTAATAAGTCGTCCCGCTGCAGGTATCGTAGCTGTCGCAGTTGGTGGGAGTTTCCGAATAGCTGTAAGTGCACCTGCCTCCCGAGCAATAGTAATCGTATAAGTATGCGTATTTCGTATTCCCGGAACAATAGGAACCAGAAGAATCGTAGTTGTTGCAATTATAGGAGCTGGTAACGCAGGAGCTTCCCGAACAATAATAATCGTAAACGTAACTGCCGCTGCAATAATCGTACTTGGTGGAAGTGTCGGTACAATAGCCGTAAGTCGTGTAATTGATTCCTCCGTCGGAATCAGTACAAGTCACCGGACTGTAGCACTGTTTGGTGGAAGAATTCCAGGAATTGCAGCATTCGCTGGCAGCCGGAGCATAATAACCGTTGGCTGCGCAACCGGATTTGCAGTAATAAACTCCGGCCGAGGAACCCCAGCACCAGTAAGTGGAGCATTCCTCGTAGCAATCGCAACGGCTGCCCGAAGCGCAACCGCAGTTACCGCAGCTGGCGTTACAATCGCAGCCGTCGCCCTTGCCGCAGTAACTGGCGCAGCTGGAAAGACAATAACCACAGGCAGCCTCGGTCTTCTGAGGATAAATTAAAAATATTAAAGAAAAAACGAAAACGCCAACTAAGAGTAAAAATATTCCCTTTTTCGCAATATTGACCATCTCAAAAAGGATTCTATTGGGATAAAATGGTGACTGAAGAACCTTCTATTCTTCCAGCTATTATTTCTATCGGAACCCCGACTTCATCCCCGATCTTGATGTCTTCAAAAGAAACTTCTTCCGGTTTCTCCACTTCCTGCGTTACGTCCACCCGATAGATTTTAGCCGTTTCGGAAATCGGAATAGCCAGCGTTTCTTCGTTCTTGATTAAAACCAAATTGCGGCCGGCTATATCCGTCACCTTGCCCTGGGCAACGGCACTCCATTTCTGAATTACCGTGGAAGTGAGAAATGGGGGTGGAACGATCTTTGTTTCAGATGATGTTGCTTTGATACTCATTTGATAACCCAAATAAGAGGCGATCCCCATCAGTATCAGAACTCCGATGATTAATAAGATATGATTTTTATTCATATGTTTTTAAGGTAAGATTTGAATAAAATCTACGCTGTCGAACTCCGTTTTCCCCGCAATATCCTCCTTGACCTTGATGAAAACGTTGTCTCCCTGTTTAAAATCGGAAATTTCTATTTCCGTCTGGGTTGGCGTAAAGGTGCCTTCTGCCGGAGGATTCTTGGGATCAAATGGAAACTCCAACTTTATCAATTTAGTGGTTTCCGACAGAATCACTTTTACTTCGTTCTCCTGATTTGCCGGCTTTACCATTAAAGCGTTGTTCTCCTCATCCACGCTCTGAACTATCCCCGACAGACTGAGGACTTCCTGGACTTCTTGCTCGCCGCCGGTTTGTTCTCCGCCCGAAAGCTTTGATTTCTGGAAAATTTCCCAACTGATCAACCCTCCCAGAATTATGAGGATAACAACGACCAAGATGATTGTTTGGTTTTTAGGCATGTTGTATAGAGTATAAACCTTTATTTATTCGACCTTGATTTATTGTAGCAAAAACAAAGTCAAATACCAATCAAGGATTTTATCCCCAAGGAACAGGGCTAAAAAAGTGCCTGTCACCAAAAAAGGTCCGAAAGGCACCTCAGATTTCAATGTTTTAGCTCCCCTCACTATCAGCCACGTTCCCACCAAGGCTCCGATGAAAAAAGCTGAAAACAAGGCAATCAGAATATTCGGCCAACCCAGGATTAAACCCATTAAAATTGCCAATTCAAAATCACCGAAACCCATCCATCTGCCTCGGGAAATCAAGATTATCGCCAGAAAAAACAAAGTAGGCAAAATTCCAAGCAGCAGATTCCAAAACCCGGCTAAATTCCAATAGCCGGAACTCCATATCTGAAACAATTGATATAATAGGGCTATTGCTATTGCAGGATAAATGACGCTGTCCGGGATGACGTAGTGTTTTAAGTCGTAAACGAAAATAATTATCAAAAACGAGGCGATGATCAATCCGTAAATGGTGTACGGTAGGTCGCCGGCAAAGTAACGGAAAACCAGAACGAATAAAGCGCCGGTAGCCAATTCCATCAGGGGATACTGCCAGGATATGGCTTTGCGGCAGTAACGGCATTTGCCCCGCAAGAACAGGAAACTAAAAACAGGAATCAAATCCTGCCAGGACAGAACATGCCTGCAATTCGGACAAAAAGATCTGCCCTTCAAGAAACTATCCTTCGTTTCCAGGCGATCAATGACGCAATTGAGGAAAGAACCGATGATCAACCCGAAAAGAAAAATTACGACTGAAAAAAACAAATAAAACATTATTTTATTTTAACATAATAACAAGAAAAGCGGGCTTTACCCGCTCTTCTCTTAACTTCAATTTAACCGGAAATTACCAACAGGCACATTCAGCTCCGCCGTAAGCAGGGGCTGTGTCGCAAAGTTCTGTCGTTCCTTTTTCCGAAGCAGCGAAAAACTTGGTGGTTGTGCAGGTGCCTTTGTTTTCCAGTGTGGCATAAGTGCAGAAGTACTGACCAGTTGTGCAACCGGTAATGGAATAGTTGTTATTCAACCAGATGTAATCTCTGCCGGCTGAAGCATCGTCAAGGGCAGCCAAATACGTTCCGATGGCGGGCAAAGTACTGGTTCCTGCCGCATCGCCAGAAGCATAGTACTGGTCAGTATCTCCGTAATACATTTCCTGAGCAGTCACTACCTGCCTCATATCCGACTGTCTCTGGGCATCACGGGCTTTTGATCTTGCTCCGCCCAAAGAAACCAAGACGATGGAGGCCAAAATTCCGATAATGGCGATGACCACCAATAACTCAATGAGAGTGAAACCTGTTTTCTTTTTGGTAAAAAATTCCATAACTAATAAATTTATAATTTTTAACTATAAATTCTCAAAATCGACCTTTTTGTTTTTAATCTGATGATCTTTCAAAGAAACTAACTTGTCACGTTCGGTCCGCAGCAGTCGGCGTTGGTTGGTGTATAGGCTGCTTGGGTTTTTTTCAGGACTCCCTTGTTCGAGGCGCAGATGAAAGTATTGGCTTCCGATTCCAGTTTCGAATAAACGCAATAATACTGGTAAGGAGAAGCATTGGCTATCCAAACATAGCCGTAAGAACCGGAGTTCGTCGGATCAGTGGGAACCGTGGTCAGATAAGTGCCGATGGCGGTTACCGTACTGGTTCCGGCAGAAACGCTGAAATATTTCTCCGCTCCGCCGCTTTGTGCCGTATTGCAGGTTGAATCATCGTAGCACATTTCCATGGCCACATTTATCTGTCTGATGTCAGACTGCCGGCGGGCGTCTCTGGCTTTGGCTCTGGCCGGTCCCAAAGCCACCAAAACAATGGAGGACAACAAACCGATGACCGCAATCACCACCAGCAATTCAATCAAAGTGAAACCTTTTTTCCTGTTGGAAATTCCTGGCATAATCTTTTGTTAATGTTAATGAATATAAAAATATCGACCTTAAGATTTTTCGCCTTTCCTAATTATATCACAACCAAGTCAAGAGGGAACTGTGGAAAAGTTAGATGGCAATCATCCGGTAGAGAGGCATTAAAATTGAAAGCATAAGACCGGCGACAATGACCCCCAGAACGACGATCAAGACAGGCTCCAAAACGCTCAAAATGTTATCGATCGACCTGTCTATTTCTTTCTGATAAAAATCAACTATATTCATCAAGGTGGCGTCCAGAGTTCCGGTTTTTTCCCCGACCAAGACCATCTGGATGAAGACGGGCGGAAAAAGTTCCGGCCTCCTGTTCAATATGGCTGAAACCGGTTCGCCCTTTCTCACTTCGTCTCTGGCCTTGATAATAATTTCTTTGTAAGAAACGTTGCCGATGATGTCAGCCACCGTTTCCAGGGCCTGGGCGATGGGCAAGCCGCCGGCAATCAGGGTTGAAAGATTTTCGGCAAAACGCGTCAAAGAAACCATTTTCAGCAAGCCGCCCACCATCGGTATCCTAAGAAAGAAACTGTCGAAATATTTTTTCCCTCTGTCGCTTTGATAATATCTGAAACAAAAAAATAAAAAAACGATGAAGGTTAATACGAGCAGCCATCCCCAATTTCTGAGGAAAGTGGCCACGCCAATGACCACTCTCGTCAAAACAGGCAGGGTTTGACCGCCACTCTCCAAGACGCCGGTTAGCTGGGGAATCACGAAAAAAACCAGCAAACCCATGACCAGAAGAACGACGAAAACGATCAACGAGGGATAAAGCAAAGCTCCCCGGGCCTTATTCATCAAATGATAATCCCTCTCCAAGTGATCGGCCAGATAATTCAAAACTTCAGAAAGCTTGCCGGAAACTTCGCCGGATTTTACCATGGCGATATAGAAAGGGGAGAAAATTTTGGGATAACGGGCCATGGCCTGGGAAAGGGAAGTTCCTCCTTCCACCTCTTCGGATATTTTGATGATCTTTTCCTTGAAATCGAAATTTCCTGTCTGGCTGGAAAGAACTTTCAAGGACTCCACCAGGGGCACTTTGGACTTGAACATGATGGCCAGTTGCCGGGAAAACAAAACCACGTCTTTCTTTGAAATGGTTTCGAAAAATTTCACCCGCTGAGCGTAAATGGGCGGGATTGCCTCTTCCAAAAAGGTGACGTAGAGGCCGTGCTTCTGCAAAAGATTAATTGCGGCTTCTTTGGAAGAAGCCTCAACCTGACCCGTATGGATTTCCCCTTTTTTGGTGCGCGCTTGATAGTTTAATTTCATACCGAGCCCCGCTCAGCAGGGCGAAGGTGGAAATGAATTGTTGAGGCTTGGCCTCAGCAATTCATTGACCGCCAAGATTTTGTTATTTACCTAATTAGCATCTTTAGTTCGGCGGGGCTGAGCGAGAAATTAAGAGCGTTTTCCAGGGTAATTTCCTTGTTTTTCACCAAATTGGCCAAAGCCCTGTTCAAAGAAATCATCCCCATTTCAGCCGAGGTCTCAATCACCAAAGGTAATTCATGAATTTTATTTTCCCTGATTAAATTGGCGACGGCGGGAGTGGCAATCATTATTTCGCAGGCCGGAATCAGGCCGCCTTTTATTCTGGGAACCAAACGCTGGGAAACAACGCCAAGCAGGGAACCTGACAACTGCGCCCTGACCTGATTTTGCTGCTCCGGAGGAAAACTGTCGACGATGCGGTGAATGGTTTGTGATGCGGAATTGGTATGCAAAGTGGCGAAAACCAAATGGCCGGTTTCAGCAGCCGTGATGGCAGTGGCCATGGTTTCCGGATCCCTCATTTCCCCCACCATAATCACATCCGGGTCCTGGCGGAAAGTGGACCTGAGCGCTTTGGCGAAACTCAAGGTATCCTGATAAACTTCCCTCTGGTCGACGATGCTTCTTTTGTCTTCAAAAATGTATTCAATGGGATCTTCAATGGTAATGACGTGATCAGTTCTTATTCTGTTCACTTCGTCAATCAACGCCGCCAGCGTCGTTGACTTACCGTGGGAAGAGGGACCGGTAATCAAAACGAAACCTTGGCTGGCTTTGGTGAATTCGTGCAGAGAAGAAGGCAAATTCAATTCTTCGATGGTTTTGATCTGAACCGGAACAAGACGCAGGGCAATCGAAACGTCGTCTCTCTGGTAAAAAATATTCCCCCTGAAACGGGCTTTGTCTTCAAAATTGTACGAGAAATCGATTTCTTTTTCCTGCAGAAACCTTTGATATTGCTCTTCGGTCAGAATCGCCTGGGAAAGTCCCTGCAGATCTTTTGATAACAATACTTTATTTTTCAGAAGGGGCACCAGTCTGCCGGCTATTCTCAGGACCGGCGGATGATCGACTGAAAGATGCAAATCCGAGGCCTGTTCTTTAATGGTTATTTCGAGGAATTCCTTTAACTGCGCTTTATAGTTGTTGTTATTGTTCATGGTTTTAATATTTTTTTTATCTCTTCGACTACTTGGCTAGGAGTGTAGTGGGCTTTGATCAGGTATTTCACCGCTCCCAATTTTATGCCCTTTTCCACTTCCTCTTTCTGGCCGAGATTAGAGAGAATTATCACTTTTAAATCTTCCAGTTTCAATTCCGATTTGATTCGTCTCAAAATTTCCCAGCCGTCTACCTCGGGCAGAACGATGTCTAAAATTACCAAATCTGGCTTCAGCTCCTCTATTTTTTTTATGGCTTGTTCGCCGTCGGTCGCCACCTCAACGCCAAAACCCGATTCTTTTATTTTTGTCGTGTAAATATCGATTAAAAACGGGTCGTCTTCGATTAAAAGAATTGATTTCATATATTACTTTTCTTCGGCTACGGTTAAAACTTCTTCTATGGTGGTGATACCCCTCAAGGCTTTCAGGATGCCGTCTTGTTTCATGGTTATCATCCCCTGCCTTTTGGCTTCTTTCCCGATCATGACTTCGGAGGGCGTTTTGGAAATCACGTCAGCCAGCTCTTCCGTCATCGACAGAACCTCAAACACGGCGATTCTGCCAGAAAAACCGGTGTTGTTGCACTTATTGCAGCCTACCGGAGCAAAAACGCTCAGGGGTTTGGAAATCTTAATTTCGTTTTTTGCCGCAGCGGGCAGATCGTCTAGTTCTTTCAAGATCATGTCCCTGATTTCCGCTTTCGGCTTTA
This sequence comes from Minisyncoccota bacterium, assembly GCA_028687495.1. GTDB lineage: Bacteria > Patescibacteriota > Minisyncoccia > Minisyncoccales > RBG-13-42-11 > JAQUAA01. Next base: position 10,545 of record JAQUAA010000010.1, read on the forward strand.
CCCTCTTTTTGCAGTTATCGCACAGTCTTCTGACTAATCTTTGGGCCAGGGCCAGTTGAAGAGTGGGCGGCAGCAAATAAGGTTTGACTCCCATGTCGATCAAACGAGGAATGACTCCCAGGGCATTAGAAGTGTGCAGGGTGGATAAGACAATGTGGCCCGTCAAAGCGGCGTGAATGGTTAAAGCGGCTGTTTCTTCGTCTCGGACTTCACCAACCATGATGATGTCGGGATCCTGCCTTAAAATGTGACGGAGGCCGATGGGGAAGTCGTAGCCGATTTCCGGTCTTACCTGGGACTGGTTTATTCCCTCGATGAAATATTCCACCGGATCCTCCAGGGTGACGATATTCACCCCTTCTTTGTTCAAAAGCTGGAGAACGGCATATAAGGTCGTGGTTTTGCCGCAACCAGTGGGACCAGTGGCCAGAATCAAACCGTAGGGTTTTGAAATCGCTTTTTTTACCGCCTCTAAATTTCCTCCTTCCAGACCCAATTCCTCGAAGGTCTTCAACCCGACAGTGGGATCCAAGACACGGATCGCCACCTTTTCCCCGAGAGTGGTTGGAAAAGTGGAGACACGGAAATCGATTGATTTGCCGTTAATTTTGGTGGAAAATCTGCCGTCCTGAGGCATTCTCGTTTCGTCAATCTTCAAACTGGAGACGATTTTGACCCTGGCTACGATTGCCGGATGGATTCTCAATGGTAAAAATATGGAAGAATGCAGGATGCCCAGCGATCTGAATCTTATTCTCAGTTTTTCCCTGGTAGGCTCGATGTGGATATCGGAAGCGTTGCCTTCCACGGCATGCCTCAGGATCACGGCCACGATTTTGGTGATCGGCGCTTCTTCGGCCATTCTTTCGAATTCGGCTGCCGTTGACGGCTGCATTTTCACTTTTTCTTCTTTCAATTCCGTTTCTAGCTCTTCCAAAGCTATGCCCACTTCTCTCTTTAATGTCCGGTATTGCCTGAGAAGGTTTTTGAAGGTTGTCGGCGTAATCAGAAAAACCTTGTAATTGAAATCGCCCTGCCTCGACAGAAACTTCAGCGCCTCCTGGGCTTTTAAATCTTCGGGATAGACCATGCCAACTTCCAAAGACTTATCCACTTTTTGAATGGGTATCATCTGGTAGTACTTGGCTGTTTCCTCGGGAATGGATTCCAAGGTTTTGAGGGGAACTTTTTCCGCCAGCACCTCTCTCAGGGGTATCTTCAGGTTCTCGCTTTTCAGGGTGAAGAGATCTATTTCCTGGACCAGTCCCGATTCCAAAATCACCTCTTCTTCTCTTTTATTGGATTGCTTGATTTCAAATTCCAAAGAGGTGGCTTTTTCCTGACTTAACAATCCTTTTTGAACTAATTGGTTAACAAATGACATAAATTATCTTCGTTTTCGCTGCGCGAAAACTTGATTAATAAGGTAAAAACGGATTATCCCTTCCTATTTCTCCCTCAAAAGGTTGAATTTCTGCGAAAGGAAGAAGTTTTTGTAATTGGGCGTTTTTAAAAAAATCAAAATCGATTTTTACTTCTTCTTTGGGCAACAAAATCGTTTCCCCGGGCAAAACTTCACTTTCTTTTTTGAAGAATCCCTGCCAAATGACGATGACGGTAACTATGAACACAAAAAGGAAAACTATGATTAAATTTCTCTGGATTTTTCTTTGTTGGAGGAAAACAATGGCCATTTTAGTAAGAATAAACCTTTATCGTTAAATTAAATAAAAATAAATCTTCGCTCCCTTCTTTGGGCGAACCGAAGGAAACGTTTTCTATCTCGATTAATCTGGCTGATTTTTCCAAAGACGCAAGGAAAGTTTTGAAGGCGGAATAACTGCCCGAAACCTGCAGGCTGAAATTGGTCTCCGTGAGTCCTGTAAATTTCTCCGAAGGAGAGGAACCGAAAGGACTGATTCCTTTCAGAACCAAACCTGATTGAGAACTGGCTTTCTGAAGAAAACTGAACAGGGAGGGCAGGGAAGGATAATCGGGTATGGCCGAACTGATCTTGGCGACCTCGGTCTCGTATTCCTCCAGACTGGTCTTTATTTCGGCGAGGTTGGAATAATATTCCTCGTCGTACTGAAGTTCGGTTTGTTTCTCTCTGACGCTTTTTTGAATTTCCCTCAGCGTCTGGAATTTTGGCCACAAAAGCACGCCGCCCAAAATGATGGTAAAAACGAAACAGGCGATGATGATGACCGGAATGTAATTTACGAGATTGAATCGGTTCATCTTAAAACGTTCGGATTAAGGCTTAAGGATAAATCGAAAGTAACCTTTCCTTCTTTGCTGATCGAAATTCTATCCAGCTTAACATCGTTCACCCAGTCGCTCCCTTGCAGAACCAAGAATTGCTGGCCCAGGGTTTCGAAACTTTGGGTGATCCCGGAGAGAAGTAAAGACGCCTGCTTTGCGTCCAGATTGAATTGAGAATAATGAACCTGGGGAAGGCAGGAATCCTGCAGCAGTTCGAAAATTCCCGAAGGAGCCAGATGCTGGGAAAGCAGCAAGGATAAATTATCAATTTTTCTGTCGTATTTTATGATTTCCCTTTCCAGGGCCACTTTCTCGGCCGTTTTGTTTTTAACCAGCGTTTCCCTCAAACTGTCGAGGTTTTTTTGGGAAGCCTTTATGGAATTGTCCAGAATGAAATAGCCCGTGATGGAAAGTAGCAAAAGGGCCAAAGAAACGTAAAACAGCGTATTCAACCAGTTGGGCAATCTCGGAGTTTCTTTTGGTATGAGTTCAACCATGATTTTAATATTCTAAACCTCTCAGGCTGGCGCCGACGGCTATGGCGTAAGCCGGGCCCATTCTTTTTAAATTCTTTTCCAAAATCGGAGGGTAAAAAATGCTGGAAAAAGGATTGGCGATTTCCACCTCGATTTTCAAACTTTCCGAAAAATATTCCTTCAGCCCCGGCATCAGGGCCGAGCCGCCAGCCAAAATGATTTTCTGGATTTCTCCTCCTTTTTTTTGGTAAAAATTATTAAAAATTATTTCGATTTCTCTTAAAATGACGTCAATCAGAGGAAGCAGAATCTCTTTAACTTCCTGTTTTTCTATGATGCCGTATTCTTTTTTTAATTTTTCCGCCTCGGCATAGGCCATGTTCAAACCCCTGGAAATGACTTTGGTGAATTCGTTGCCCGACATGTCGAAGCTGTGGGACGTCCTTAGGATTTTCTTCTCAACTATGGTGCAGGTCGTGCTCTGGGCTCCGATATCGACTATGGCCACGGCTTTTTTTTCGTCTTCCCCGATCAAAGATCTTATCAGGCTGAAAACTTCCGCTTCCAGGGCAAACAATTCCAATTTGGCCATCTGGGCGATTTCCCTGTATTGATTGATTACTTCGTTGGGAACGGCCACCAAAAGAATTTTAAATCCGGTTTTCTTTTCATCCAGGGAGTGGCTCGCCTCGATCACCTGCCAATCGAGAGTTACTTCGGCCAAGGGCAGGGGAACGTGCTGTCTGGCTTCGTATCTCACGGCCTGGGGCAGTTCTTCCCGGCTCATCGGCGGCAATTCGAAATTGGTGAAAAAAGTCGAGAAATCGGGTATGGAAAAAACGGCTTGACTGGTTTTTATTTTCGCTTCTTCAGTTATCGCTTTTATCGCCCTGGCAACGTCGCTGCTGGAAAGCAAAAGGGTGCTTTTTTCAAACGTCCTGAACGGTTTTTCGTAAAGGATTTGGGCGGGCAAGGAACCGTAATTTTCCAGTTTTTTCCGATTGCCAAGCTTGGAAACTTCCACGATCTTCACGTAAGAAGTACCTATATCTACCCCCAAGAATCTTTTGGGCAACACCATTTGAATAGGATTCCACATACTGTTTTTCTATTATACTATGAAATAATAAAATATTATAGAAAGAATTATGTGGATAAAAATCAAATGTTTTGTGTTGGACATTCTCTTCCCCAAATTCTGTTTTAACTGCGGAGCAGAAGGAAGTTATCTTTGCGAAGACTGCCAAGCGATGTTGGAGATATCCGGTTTCCACCGGAAATATTCCAGCCGGAACATCGATGATTTATATTTTCCTCTTTCTTACCGAAACCCCTTAACCAAAAACCTAATCCAGAATTTTAAAGGCGCGCCATTTGTCAAAGATCTTGCCGAGACCCTGTCTTATTTAATAATATCCCACTTTCAGCTTCTGGACAACAAACCGGATTTCTCCGATTTTGCGGTATTGCCCCTGCCCCTGGCGAGAAAAAGACACAAATGGAGAGGTTTCAATCAGGCGGAAGAAATCGGAAAAGCCCTGGCCCAATTCTTCAAAATTCGTTTGATTTCAGGCTGTTTGGTGAAAATAAAAGAAACGCTTCCTCAAACCGAGATAGCCGAAGAGAAAAGGAAAGAAAACGTCAGGGGCGCTTTTGAGGTAAAAAACAGGAATTTGGTTAAAAATAAGAATATTTTACTGGTCGACGATATCTACCTGACGGGTTCCACAATGGAAGAATGCGCTAAAATTCTGAAAGATTGCGGAGCCAAGGAGATCGTCGGAATCGTCGTCGCCCGCGGTTAAACTCAAATTGACTAAGGCCAATTTTAAGAGTAAAATATGAGCACGGGGAGGGGTCGCATAGCCCGGTCTAGTGCGGCACACTGCTAACGTGCTAAGGGAGTAATATCCCTTCGTGGGTTCAAATCCCACCCCCTCCGCCTTTTTTGGTGGGGTGCTAGAGCGGTTGAATAGGTCGGTCTTGAAAACCGATATACCAGCAATGGTATCGTGAGTTCGAATCTCACCCCCACCGCCATGCTTTTTGCGCCCGTAGTTTAGTGGATAAAGCGCGAGGTTGCGGACCTCGAGATCGTAGGTTCGACTCCTACCGGGCGCACATGAATTTATCGACTCCCGTCGGAGAAATTCCAAGAATAGGTCCTCAAACCCAAAAAAAATTAAAAAGATTGGGAGTTGAAACCGTAGGCGAACTTCTTTTTCATTTTCCTCACCGCTATGAGGATTATTCTGATATTGTTCCCATTTCTAAAGTGGAAACGGGAAAAACCGTCTGTGTCCAAGGAATCGTCAAACAAATCAAAAACATCAGAATCTTCAAAAGGAGAATGGTCATCACCGAAGCCCTACTCAGCGACGATTCGGGCAGTTTACGGGTGACTTGGTTCAACCAACCTTATCTGATCAACACCCTGAAGCCGGGTGATTTTGTTTTCCTGGTCGGGAAAATGACTTCAAAAAACGCCAGGCGCTATCTTTCGAGTCCGGCTTACGAAAAAATTCCGGCTCAATTCGTCGAGTCTATGAAAAACGGGGAAAAATACGACTCCGTGCATACGGGAAGAATCGTCCCTGTTTACCCGGAGACGGAAGGACTTTCTTCAAGATGGTTAAGATTCGTCATCAAGCCGATTTTAACAAAAATAAAAAATGAAATTACCGAAACCCTGCCCGAGGAAATAAGAAAAAAGAATGACCTCCTTCCCGTAAAAAAAGCTATCTGGCAGATCCACTTCCCAGACACCCTAGCAATGGCGGAATCAGCTAAAAAAAGATTTGTTTTCGAAGAGCTTTTTGATTTATCTTTGGTGATACTCAGAGAAAAGATAAAACTGGCGAAAGAAAAAGCGACCGTCGTACCGCTTGACCTAAAATTAATCAAGAAATTCGTTGCCTCTCTGCCTTACAAACTGACCATTGATCAGAAAAAAGCCGGCTGGCAGATTCTGAAAGATCTGGAAAAACCCAGACCCATGAACCGGCTTCTGGACGGCGACGTGGGCTCAGGTAAAACAGTCGTCGCTCTAATCCCCGTCTTAAATGCGGTCAAAGCCGGCTTTCAGGTGGCTTTCATGGCGCCAACCGAAATTCTGGCAAAACAACATTTTAAAACGGTTAAAAATTTCTTGAGAGAGTTTAAAATAAAAATCGGACTGATCACGGGTAAAGAAAACTTTCTTGACGGCAAAAAGATTAAAAGAAAGGAAATCACAGATAAAACAAAGAAAGGAGAGATCGACATTCTGATCGGCACCCATGCCATCATCCAAGAAAAAGTGGAATTCAAAAAATTGGGCTTGGTGATTATCGACGAGCAGCACCGCTTCGGCATAGACCAAAGGGCCAAACTCTGCCAAAAACAGAAATTCCTGCCCCATCTGCTTTCGATGAGCGCTACCCCCATACCCCGGACTCTGGCTTTGACCATTTACGGAGACTTGGATTTGTCCTTGATAAAAGAAATGCCCAAGGGAAGAAAAAAAATAATCACCAAAATCGTTCTGCCGGAAAAAAGAAAAGCGGCTTACGATTTCATCCGGAACGAAGTCAAATCGGGCAGGCAGGTCTTCGTCATCTGCCCCCGGATTGAATCTCCCCAAAAAAATCCCGATCTGGAAATGAACGAAATGGCTGTTTCCTGGCTGGACGTCAAAGCCGTAAAACAGGAGTTCAGAAAATTGAAAAAGGAAGTTTTCCCCGATTTGCGGGTGGACATGCTCCACGGCAAAATGAAGACCGAAGAAAAAGAAAAAGTCATTAAAAGTTTCGGAAATAGGAAAACCGATATTCTGGTTTCAACTTCGGTGATAGAAGTGGGAATTGATTTTCCGAATGCTACGATAATGATGATCGAGGGAGCCGACAAATTCGGCCTGGCTCAGCTGCATCAGTTCAGGGGCAGGGTCGGCAGGGGAGAACACCAGTCTTACTGCTTTTTGTTTTCGGAATTTCCAAGTAATCCCCGCCTCAGAGCTATGGTCGCGTCCCAAGACGGTTTCGAGTTGGCGGAAAAAGATCTGAAACTGCGGGGTCCCGGAGATTTGACCGGACAGAGACAATGGGGAATCCCGGATTTCGTCATGGCTTCATTGAAAGACATAACCCTGGTTGAAAAAACGAGAAATGCGGCAAAAGAAATATTGCAAAACGATCCTGAATTAAAAAAATATCCCGAATTGCGGGAAAAACTGGCGAGATTCCAAAAAAGAATACATTTGGAATAGATCATTTCCTCACTTTTTCCGTGACCCAGAATCCAAGGTGCTTGTTGAAAAGCAATCTTGTCTGGCTGTCCAAGGCGGGAAAAGCACCGAATAAAATCAAGGTAAAAGGCAAAAGCAGCCACTGGAAGACCATTGAAAGATTTTTCCAGCGACTTTGATTCTTGGGACGGGGCGGTAAAAGCATCATGCTCAAGATGGCCGATCCCAGCATGCCAGCCATGGCTAAGGTCATAATCCTACTGGTTAACCGCGGCAAGTTATAGCACAAAAGAGAAACCTGGAAATCTTCTCCGCCAATCATTAAAGGGAGCCAACCCAAGAAGAAAATGAGTAAAGAAGCCACCGCCCAGGACCAAAAGCCGTCGATGAGAGTGAAAGAATGACGAAATTTCTCCCAAAGAGGAATTTTTTTATTCTTCAAAAAACCGAAAAGGGTGTAGGGAATTTCAATGCAGCCCCAAGCCCACCTTCTCTGCTGTTTGTACTGGTTGACGGCCGTTCTCAGCCAATCCTTGGCCAGCACGGCATCCATTGAAACGGGGTAATAAAGAGGCAAAACCCTGTAATCTCCGTCGTAGAAAAGATAAGATTTCCAGAAAATCCTTGAATCGTCGGAAACAATGTTGCTAGGGTACCCCACCTCCATCAAAACCTTGAAGGGCAGGGAATGGGCCGAATAACTGACCAGCTGCTCCGGCCTTTCCTGCTGCATCATCTGCCAGAAAGTGCCGGAAGTGGAAATTACCCTGGAAAAGGCCGGCGCCTGCCAGATATTGTTATTGTAAATCGGAATGGGCTGAAAACTGGCTCTCAAAGATTTTTCGCTGGTTAAATATTTCCACGTTAAAATGGCGAAATACTGGGGATAGGGCCTGGTATCGATATCGAAATTGGAAACAATGATGTTTTCGTAGGGCATCGACAGTTTGTCGAAAACCGCTTTGGCTTCTTTCGCCGCCCAGGCGACATTGGAACCCTTTCCGGCAATTTCTCCGGGAAGATCATTGGGATGCGCGGTTACCAAAAATTGGAAAAATTTATTGCCGAATTCTTCT
>JAQUAA010000041.1 GCA_028687495.1 Minisyncoccota bacterium
GATGCTTTTGGTTTGTATATTCAAAAAACGATTGAACATTTTAATTTTTAATTTTACCTTAAAATCTGAAACTTGACAAATGTGTTTAAAATTGTTAAAATTTAGTCATCCTAGTAAGCTGGGTGATCGCAGTTCATCTTTTTTCTAAAGATGGACTGAGGAAAGTCCGAACACCCTAGAGGGTAGCGGCTAACAGCCGTCCGCAGCAATGCGCGAGGTGCGAACAGAGACGCAGAGAATCCGAAAGGATTCCTGGCCCGCTTTCAGCGGGAAGTCTCGCAGCAATGCGAGAGTGAAACGGCCAAATCCTTACCGGGTGCAAGAACAAATCCCACCAAAATTTCGTTCATGAAATTAAGGCGGGTAACAAGTAGTTCGCTTGACCCCGAGAGTAATCGAGGGGCTAGATAGATGATCACCATCCCGATTTTTACGGGAACAGAATTCGGCTTATAAGCTTACTAGGATTTTTATTTTTGATCCGAAAAGAAGGCTTGATTAACCAAATCATCTGCTTCTTTGTTCTTTTCCCTGGGTATGAGAGTGAATTTGATTTTTTTGAAATCAATTTTCAGATTCCAAATTTCAATGAAGAATTCCTGAATTTTTGGGTCCAAAAGCTTATACTCCCCGTTGAGCTGCCTGATTAAGAGTTCCGAATCTGATTTTATTTCAACTTCCGTATTTTTGGCTAATTTTTTTCCGAAAACGGCTTTGAATTTCTGGAAAGCGAAAATGACGGCTCTGTATTCAGCTTCGTTATTGGTCAGGTTATCGCCCAAATATTCCGAATAATGCTTGAAGCACTGATTTTTCTCGTTGCAAAAAACCACGCCGATGGAAGACGGTCCAGGATTGCCTCTTGAACCGCCGTCCGTGTAAATAATAATTTTTTTCATAATAATATTATAATTGGTTTATAAGACAATTCCTAAACTTATCTAAATTTTCGTTTTTTAGCCTGAAGCCAGCTGCCTGGGGATGACCGCCGAAGGTAATCAGGTATTTGGAACAGCCCTTCATCATCTCAACCACATTGTAACCCGACGGCGCTCTTATTCCTCCCTGAGATTCTTTTTCTAGTTTCTTATATAAAAAAGTCGGTTTTTGATGTCTTTGGGAGACGGTGGAAGCGGCTATCCCCAAAAAAGCTTCCTCCCAAGAAGAATCTCCTTCAAAAATAATTTGTTCTGCCTCTTTTTTAACGAGTCTTTCTTCTATCTCCGCAATCATTTTATAAATTTTTTCTTTTCTTTCAAGTCCCTTTTGATAAAGTTTTTCCGCCAATTCTTTCGCTTTGTTTTTGTTGCTGGCGGTCAGAATCCTAAAAGCTGCCGGCATTTTATTTTCTATGTCTCTGATATTGAGGAGAGAATTGATTTTTGAAATCCTGTGGTTGAAATCAAGCGATCTTATTACTTTTAATTCGAAAAGCGCCTGAAGACCCGGTCGCCAGCTAGATTTAAGAAAGGTTAAACCTTCCGTAGTCATTATCCTGTTTTCGGATGTCTGAGGCATCATATCGGCCAAAGTGGCCAAAGCCACCAATTCCAAGAAATTTTTCCGAACGGAATCTGTCATTTTGTCTTCTAAAAGAGCTTTTGAAAGCTTAAAAGCAATGCCCACCGTAGCTAAAAACTTAAAAGGGTATTTGTCTCCCGGCTGTTTCGGATCAACGACGATTTCTGCCTCCGGCAGTTCTTCTAAAATTTCATGGTGATCGACGATGATCACCTTAAATCCTAGTTTTTTCGCCAGTTTCACTTCTTTAAAATTACCTATACCGCAATCCATGGCCACTAAAAGAGCCGGCGCCTTCTTTTCCAAAAAACTCAATCCTTTTTCGGTAATGCCATACCCTTCGATTTCCCTGTCCGGAAAATAAAGGGCTGAAACCTTGCCTCCCAGGTTTTTAATAGTGTTTTCCAAGATAATAACCGAAGAAACGCCGTCCAGATCGGCGTCTCCGTAAAGAACAATTTTTTCTTTATTCTTAATCGCAGCTATTATTCTCTGGGCTGCTTTTTTCAAATTTTTAATTTCTGGCATTATTTTAACGCTTCTATCCCCGGCAGTTTCTCGCCGGACATGAATTCCAACATTGCCCCTCCACCAGTGGAAACATGATTGAATTTTTCGATTAAACCCAATTTATTGATAAGATCAACCGTTTCCCCTCCTCCCACCACGGAAAAAACATTGCTTTTAATAATCGCTTCGGCTATTTCTTTGGTCCCTTTTGAAAATTCTTCTTTTTCAATCTGACCCAAGGGTCCGTTCCAAAAAATAGTTTTAGCCAAATTTATTTTTTCCTTGAATAAATCAATCGTCCCTGTTCCGATATCTTTTCCTTCGTCCATTTCATCAATCGGGCCTAAAATCTTCTGAGGGTGTTTTAGTTTGATATTCTTTTCTTTTATCTCTTTGTTTATTAATCCTCCGACGAGCACGAATTCGGCGATCTCCGAAATTTTATTGATCAACTCAGTTTTCGTTTCCACTTTGGCTCCGCCGACTATGGCCACCAAGGGCTTTTGGGGGTTTTCCATGATTTTACTCAAAACTTCAATCTCTTTTTCCAATAAAAAACCTGCGGCTGACGGCAGGTATTTCGGCACGCCCACAATAGAAGCATGGGCTCTGTGAGAGGCGCCAAAAGCATCATTAACGTAAATATCTCCCAATTTAGCAAGGGATCTGGCAAAATCATCATCGTTCTTCTCTTCTTCTTTGTGAAATCTCAAATTTTCCAAAAGCAGTATTTCTCCGGAATTCATCTCCCAAGTCCATTTCTCAATTTCAGAACCCAGGCAATCTGGAGCTTTGGTTATTGATAAATCCAGGTATTCCATCAATCTGTCCTGAATCGGCGTCATCTTCCATTTTTCCACTACTTTGCCTTCCGGTCTTCCCAGATGGCTCATTAAAATTATTTTTGCCCCGTTTTCCATTAAATATTTTATTGTGGGGAGAGTGGCTTTTATTCTGAAATCATCTAAAATTTCCCCTTTGTCTCCAAGGGGAACATTAAAATCGCTTCTAAGTAAAACTCTTTTATTTTGAAGTTTGAAATCCCTGAGTGTCTTCATCTTTTTTTGTTTCCATTTCTTTCAAAGATTCTTCCAAAGTTTTCTTTAATTCATCCAAATTCACTTCTTTTCTTTTGGGTTTCTCTTCTTTTCTATCAGTCTCAATCCTGGGCTTGCCGGAAAAAGAAACCGGTGCTTGACCCACTGCTTCATTAAGAGAAATAGTGTTCGTCAGCGGTTCTTTTTTTTGCTGAGTCTCCTCCTCCCTCTCTTTTTTAACTTTTTTCAGGCAGGCCTTGCAGTAAACCGGACGGGAGGCATCGGGAGGAAAAATAACTTTGGTCCACTTGCCGCACAAAGAACACTTGGCATCGTATAACACTTGGGAAGGCGCTGATTGCTGTGGGGTCACCTCGGGCATGTTTAACATTCCCGTCCATTTGGCGATCTTTTCTTCAATGACTTTCCTGGGCGTACTGTATCTTTCTCTGGATACTTTAATGATTTTTTCCCGGTTTGACTCTTCTTCCTTTCTCGGAGTTGGCATTAACGTCTCCGCGGAAAAAGCGGGACCAGCGACTCCGTTGATCATCAATTTCAAATAGACGTTGTATTTCGGCAGATTAACCAGGTCGGTGGCGGTAAATTCCGGAGAAAATTCTTTTTCCAAGTATTCGGCGTCTTCGGCGCCCACCCTGAAAGAAACTATTGTCCCTACGTTGCCGAAAACGGCGTCTCTGACGGTTTCTTCCATTTGAGTGATGTACTGATGGCCTAAAATTAAAGCCAATCGGTATTTTCTCGCTTCAGACAAAATATTGGCAAAAGATTCCGTGGCGAAATTCTGAAACTCGTCAACGTAAAGGAAGAAATCCTCCCTTTTCTCCTCGGGAATGTCCACTCGGGACATGGCGGCTAACTGCAACTTGGTGATTAAAAGGGCTCCCAAAAGACGGGAATTGTCTTCGCCGACTTTTCCCTTGGCTATGTTTACGATTAAAATCTTCTTTTCATCCATGATTTTCCTCATGTCAATGCTGGACTTCACCTGGCCGATAATATTCCTGATAAGCGGGTTTGAAATGAACTGGCCGACTTTGTTCTGGATGGCGGCTGTCGCCTCAACTTCGTATCTCTGGGTGTATCTGGCGAATTCCTGAACCCAGAAAGACTTGACCACCGGATCCTGAACCCTGTCGACTACTTTCTTACGGTATTCCGGATCGGCCAGCATCCTGTTTACCCCCAAGAGTGTGGAACCGGGTGATTCCAAG
>JAQUAA010000042.1 GCA_028687495.1 Minisyncoccota bacterium
CTGAACATAAAGGAAACCGTTTCCAATAATCTTTACCAATTGAACAAATTGATTGAAATTAAGGATCCCGAACTGGTTTTTGAATTCGATCTGAAAAGTTTCATTCCCCAGAAAGTGATAAGCTCTGACAGCAACGTCTATCTTTTCAGCCCTTATGCCGAAAACGTTTTCAAAGTTGACCAGGAAAAAAAGGGAGAACTTCTGGAAATCAACCGCAAATTCAGTTCGGCAAACCTGTTCGGAGACTCGGTTCTGCTTTTCTCGAAACCCGATCAGCTGACGATCCTTAAAGACAGCCGGTTCTCAGCCAGCACAACTCTAGCCACTCCCTATTCTGACTTCAACTTCAGCAATCTTTCGCTTTTCGAATCCAACCTTTACCTTTTGGACAATCAAAAAGGAGCGATCATAAAATACTCTTATCTTTACAATTCGGAATGGGCTTTCCCCCAGTCCTGGTTGTCTTCGGCAATCAAAAATGCCACTGATTTCAGATCAATGGCAGTTGACGGTTCGGTATGGATTTTAACGAAGAATAACGAAATTCAAAGATATTACGCCGGCCGTCTCCAGGAAACCCTGGAGATCGACGTCTTTCCTTCTCCCAAGCTCGTTTCGAAAATCTTCACCTCGGCAAGATATTCCTATCTTTATCTCCTGGAACCGGCTCAGAAAAGGATCATCGTCCTCAACAAATCCGGCGAACTCATCGGCCAGTATCAGAGCGAAAAATTCGACAACCTGCTGGACTTTGCGGTATCGGAAGACGGAAAAACGATTTATCTTCTCAACGGGCTGAAACTTTACCGGTTTTCCATCTGACGTTTACTCTATCCCGGTAATTTTGTATTCTCTCGCGCCGTCAGGCGTTTTTATTTTCACCTTCTCCCCTTTCTTCCTTTTCAGCAGGGCTTCGCCCAGAGGAGATTTGAAAGATATTTTTCCCCGGATGATATCTGCTTCTTCAGGTCCCACTATCTGGAATTTTTCTTTCTTGCCGTCGCATTCCAGACAAACCTTGACTCCCAATTCAACCCGGCCCTTATCCTTTGCGGAAATTACCTCTGCCTGGGCGAGAATCTGACTCAGTTCCTTTATTCTGCCCTCGACAAACCCCTGCTCATTTTTAGCCTCATCGTACCCGGCATTCTCCTTCAAGTCGCCCTGGGAAGCGGTGTGTCTTATTTTTTCCGAGATTTCCTTTCTTTTGACGTCCGTAAGATAGCGAAGTTCCTTCTTCAATTTCTCCAGTCCCTCTGGAGTTAAGTATTTGGCCATATCAAACCAAATTTATTTCAGTTCAACCTTGGCTCCGGCTGTTTCGAATTTTTTCTTGAGGTCCTCGGCTTCCTCTTTCTTGACGTTTTCTTTGACCACCTGGGGACCGCCGGCCGTGGCGTCAACCAAATCTTTCGCTTCCTTCAGTCCTTTTTCGGTGGCGTCTCTGACCACTTTGATCACCTCTATCTTCTTGTCTCCGACAGCGTTCAGGACAACGGTGAAAATGGTCTTCTCTTCCCCGGCTGGAGCAGCGCCTGCTGCAGCGGGAGCTGCGGCCACGGCTACGGGAGCTGCCGAGGAAACGCCGAATTTCTTTTCCAGAATCTTGACCAGTTCAGCCAACTCCAAAACAGACATTTTCTCAATCTCTTCCACCAGTTTCTTGAATTTCTCCGGAACCTCGATTGGTTCTTCTTTTTTCTCTTCTTCTGCCATGTTTTTGATTATTTTTTAATCGCGCTTAATAAATATACCAGACCTTTAATGTTGTAATTCAAAGCATAGACCAGATTGGAAACCGGGGCTGAAATACTGCCCACCAACTGGGCCAGCAGTTCCTTTTTGGTCGGCAGCTGGGCCAGGAATTTCACCTCTTCCGCTGATTTGAACTGTCCTTCGAGAAAACCGCCGAGAATCTTCAGCTTGTCGTTCATTACGGAAAACTGATAAACGATTTTTGCCGGAGCCATTTCGTCCTTAAAGCCGAAAACCAGGGCGATCTCTTCCTTATAATTCTTTTTGTCGAAATCCAGCTTGCTCTCTTTGAAAACTTTCTCAATCAGGGTCTTTTTGGCCACTTTCAAATTGCCCTCTGTTTCCCTTATCTTCTTCCTCAGTTCGGAAATGTCCTTCACTTTCAGACCGGTGATACCGACCAAAACCATTGCTTTTTGTTTGGCAACCTTATCTTTGATGTCGTCCAGTATCTTCTGTTTTTGCGCTTTGTTTAACGGCATGAATGTCAACAAAAAATCTGCGTTGGCGCAGACAAAGTACGAGGACGAACCTCAAAATTACTGATTATCCTCGGCGGGTCTTATGGCTGCCCGCTGTCTGCGGATGTTCTTAATTTATCTTATCTTCAAAGGTTTGTCAATACTTCCACGACCCTCATCCCGAATTCTCCAACATTTGAAAAATCGCCGGCCGCAACAACCTCTCCCTGTATCAAAGCTATTGTTTTTCCCTGCCAGATCGCTGCCTTGGCGGCTGAGGGCAAATTCAGATTTTCCATCAGGGCGGTGTTAAGTCCCCCGATAAAAACTATGGCGTCAAAATCAGCAAGATTTACGTCTTCGATCGAAAAATCAAGAGGCAAAACGTTTTCTTTATCGCTGATGGCGGCTCCCCCCTGGGTACTGGCCAACTTCATATCTCCGCCGGAAAGAACGAAAATCTGCCTTAAATCAATGTATTCCTCTTCGTTAAAATCATTGTAGGGCACAACCATCAGGATCGATTTGTCTTCCAAAGCCGGCGTCAGATTAATTGTTGGCGATTCTCCGTTTTGATTTTCCGTCGATGTTGCCGTTGAGGTCCCTTCCGACGTCCCTTGCGCTGGATTTTCCTTCCCCACCAATCCCCGGTAATTCAAAACCGTCCGGTAAACCGCGAAACCGACCAAGATCACTAAAACGATTATTACTGTTGGAATTAAGAATTTTTTTGTCATCTTGTTTTATTTTAAATATTGATATTTTGCCAGATTGTGTTCTTCCAAAGTTCTGCTGAAAATCGTTTCCCCGTCCGGCGTTGATAAATAATACCAGAAATTGCTATCTTTAGGATACACTGCCGATAAAATACTGACAAGACCCGGGTTGCAAATTGGCTTTTCCGGCAATCCCAATTTTTCATAAGTTGTCGTCGCCGCATCGACCTGCAATGCCATGCCTATTCTCAGTCTTTTCCATAAAATGCCCGAAGCCAGTTCTTTTTCTTCCTGGGTTTTCACTTCCTTTTCCAGTAAGGAAGCCATGACGACGATGTCTTCAAGCGTCTTCCCCTGGCGGCTGATTTCCTCCCGCAAATCAGCGGTCACTTTCCTGTTGAAGTTGGCCGTCATCATGGCGATGATTTCCTTGGAATCCGCTCCGTAAGAGATTTCATAGGTATCCGGGAAAAGATAACCCTCGAAATTGCCAAGCTCTTCGGGATCAACGCCGCTCACCTCCTTTAATTTTTGATAAATTTCTTCCGCAGTCAGTCCCTCGGGAATGGTGATTTTAGCCTTGGCCGTTTCCCCTTTGGCCAATTTATCGGCAATCTGCGTCATCTTCATCGAGGGATAAAAGGAATAGGTTCCGGCCTGAAGTTTCTGGGCTGTGCCCATGAACAGAACGTAAACTCTGAAAAACGGGGCAGACCATATTAAGCCCTGCTTTTCCAGATTCAAGGCGATGTCCCTGGAACCCTCGCCTTTTTCAACGTTAAAAAGCACTGCCTGCTGCGGGCAGGATTTTCTGGGGATGAGGATCAGCCAGGAAATTATCGCCACCATCAGGATTATTAAAATTACGGTTAAATTCTTTTTCATTTTGCAATAAGGGGGACGAAAACGAAACCCGGATATTTTTTTTCCTCGAACACTCCTTCGGCTTTTTTGACAAACAGCCAGATGGAAGAATTCATGGGAGCCACGATTCTTCCGCCGACCTTCAATTGTTTTTTCCAGGCCTCGGGAATTTTAACTGCCGTGGC
>JAQUAA010000011.1 GCA_028687495.1 Minisyncoccota bacterium
CTCGAAAAATTATCGAGCGATGATTTCACTCTTCTTATTTTCCCCGGTCAGAAAAATAATTTGGGGTTTGTCGCCAAGGTCACGGAAACTCAGAATCTTCTCAGTTCATTGGTGTCGTGGGAAACAACGATGGAAAATGACACGGATAAACTTTTCGCCATTTTGGGAAAAGAAGGACCGGCTTTGTCCTCCAGTTTCAAAACCAGCTTTTACCAGGGCGTGGGCTTCAGATACCTGACCATTTCCAGGGAGGATTTCGGAATATGCTATGCCTGGTTCGATGATTATTTCGTTCTGACCAGCTCTTTTGACAGCATGAAAAAAACGATCGATGCGGTAAAAGCCAAAGAACTGGAAAGTCAGGTCGGCCAGTTGTTCATCATCGGTTTCGAAGGTAAATCAGTGACACCTGATTTTGAACAGTTATTTAGAAAATATTTGCCGGGAGGCGTCCTTCTGCTTTCAAAAAACATCGAGAGCAAGGAACAACTGAAAAAGCTGACCGAGGATCTGCAAAGTCTTTCCTTGAGGGAAGCCAAGCTTCCTCTTTTTATTGCCGTTGACCAGGAGGGCGGAGTCATTTCCAGAGTTGATTTTGCCGGAGAAAAAACGCCCCAATCAGAGATCAATGATCCCAACCAGGCTTACCAAGTCGGCTTGGAAAGAGGGGAAGAACTGAAAGACTTGGGAATCAATCTTAATCTGGCTCCGGTATTGGATATGACGCAAGAGGGCGATTTTCTCTTTAATCGTTCTTTTCAGAAAGATGCCGCTGAAACCGGGGAACTGGCAAAATCCTTGGTATTGGGTCAAAAGACAGCCGGAATTTTGAGCGCCGTAAAACATTTTCCCGGCTATGGCGACATTAATTTCAATCCCGAGGGTTCTCTGGCCAAAGTTGATTCCCTTCCGGAAATTTCCCAGTTTAAAAAGGCGGCTGAAGCCAGTCCGGAATTCGTACTGACTGCCAACGTGGTGTATAAAAGCCTGGATTCTTCCCTACCTTTTAGTTTTTCTTCGAACGCCCTGCAATTCTTAAAAGCTAATTTGGGCGAGAATGCTCTGATCGTTACCGATGACCTGGCCCAAAACTATCTCTTGGAAAATTTTTCTTTAGAGGATATAATAAAAAAACCGATTGAGGCGGGGGCGGATATTTTAATTTTCTCGGGCTGGGAGATAGATGTTTCACAAGGGCTAGATGCCTTTTTTACTAGCTTCGAGAACAATGAAATCTCCCAGGCCAAAATCAAAGAGGCGATATCGAAAATTATTAAAATAAAAGAAAATATATAAAATTATGGATAAAAAAATAATTGAAGAATTAAAAGAAAAGTTGGAAAAAGAAAAATTGATTACCGAAAAAGCTCTGGAAAAGTTCGCCCAGAGGGATGAAAAAGTGAAAGGCGACTGGGATACCCGTTTTCCCCGCTTTGATGGTGGAGAATCGGGCGACGCCGCCTTGGAAAAAGCGGCGGATGAAGTGGAAGAATACAGCACTCTTTTGCCTTTGGAATATAATTTGGAAACCCAGTTGAAGGATATAAACTCGGCTTTGGAAAAGATTAAAAAGGGAACTTACGGCAAATGCGAAAAGTGCGACAAGGAGATAGACGAAGAAAGATTGAAAATTCATCCTACGGCCAAGTTCTGCATGACCTGCGAGAAGAAATGAGTCTAAATCAAAAAGAAAATAAAAACTGCCCGGCGATGGGCGTTTTTGTTTTTTCCGGAAGTTGACGAATTAGAATAGTCGTTGATTCAAATAACCCAAGAGAGATTTTATGTGGCCGTCTGCTAAAAGCGTTAATGTGTACATTAAAAGAGACATATCTTAGATTACGTTCTACCTGCTAAAAGGATTTCTGGCCCCCGACACTCCAAAATGGACATGACAACCGGTTGACAGGCCGGCTCCCGGAGTTCCGGGCTGACCGCCCATTAAGGCGATTATCTGGCCTTGATAAACTTGCTGGCCCGGGGTAACCAGACTTGCGGCAATGTGGCCGTAGCTGGTCACGACGCCGTTAGGATGCAAAATAGAAATGGTGTTGCCTGCTCCGCCATTTGCCCAGCGAGAAGTGGAATTAGTTAAATACACTTTTATGACTTCTCCGGCAGCTGCGGCATAAATGTAATCGCCACACTTTCCATGGCTGAAATCAACGGCATTGTACCAATGAAGCCCCTGGGTAATCCTGCAAGGACTGGAAACGGGACAAATAAAGTAGCTGTCTGCCAAAGGAACCCAGATTGGCGCTTGTTGGGTTGAAGGGGCTGGAAGGACGCCATTGGGGATGATGACAATATCTCCGACGTAAACGTCTCCCTCACTTGATAAATTATTGAAAGCAATTATTTCTTCTGTTTTTCCCTTATAGGTTTTGGCAACGTCGGAAATCGTATCTCCAGCTTTAACGTGGTGAATCACTCCGGAGACCGGCAGAATAATTAGTTTTTGGCCCAGCTTCAAGACTGAATTCTTGTTCAAATCATTGGCCCAGAGAATCGTATTGAGGGAAATGTTAAATTTGCTGGATAGGGACCACAGGGTGTCTCCCTCTTCAACGATATACTCCACAACCACCTTTTTGGTGTCTTCCACTTCGTAGCCGCCGACCAAAGCTCCCAAAACCTGGGGCGAGAAATCGCTTGGCGGGGAAGAGGCTTTAAGAGAAGTTCCTTCCACCAAAAGAAATTCTGGGGACTCTGACCAGATTTTTTGGTTTTGATTGATAAATATATCCTTTTTTTCTTCTTCAAAGATTTTTGAGACGTTGGCTAAAGAAAAATCCCCTTTGTTCGGCAGGGATTTTATAAGCTGGCCTGAGGCCAAAGAAACGAGAATGAACAGAAAAACTGAGATAGCTCCTAAACAAAGACAAGGGGTCTTTTGGGAACCCTTGATTTTTCTACATAATCTATCAAAAAGGCTTTTACTACACGAATAATCCAACATTGTCAAACTTCCTTTAATTTACGCCTTTCAGTTGAAAAGTCAAGGGTTTTGACTGTTACTTTTCCACAATTTAATAGGGAGGCAGAAGAAACTTCCACCTCCCTATCGTCCTCCTAAGAGGACATAAACGGTTGATCCGAAGAAAACAAGTATCAGGAAGAAGCCGAAAACGGCAGTGAGAACGAGATGAAAATTCAGCAGAATGGGCCATAAAACGAGGTATCCCCATCCAGTAAAGCCGGCCGCCGCGCAGAGTATGCTGCTTATCTTCGAGAAAGACGAAGCTATCCCGAAGTTTTCCAGAAAATCCGTGCTCTTGAGGGAATAAATCGTCAACACCAGTAAAAGTACTGTTCCTTCGAGCCAAACTGCGAAAGGCAGGGGATAATCCCAGCCGTGCTTGCTCGGGTCCGGCTCACAAACCTCGGCGAGGATCATCGCCAAGAACATGCAGATACAAAGAAAAAAGGAAGCGATCAGACCAATTCTTCCAGTTGTTTTCATTTGTCATCCTCCTTAATTTTGCTGTTAATAGAATAACATATTTTATGTTTTTTGTCAATTTCATGCTAAGATTGGTTAATGAATTTATCCTCGATAAAAAATATCAAATATCTGCTTAAAAAGTACCGAATCCAGCCCTCAAAAGGATTGGGCCAGAATTTTTTAATCGATAAGGCGGCTGTCAGAAAAGTTGTTATGGCGGCCGAACTGGAGGATAAAGACTTGGTTTTGGAAATAGGGCCGGGACTGGGCGTGCTGACCGAGGAATTGGCTCAAAAAGCGAAAAAAGTCATTGCCGTGGAGAAAGATCGGAAGATGATGGAGATAATGAAGGAAACATTGGGAAATTTTAACAATATAGAGGTTATCCAGGGGGATATTCTCAAATCGAAATTGCAAATTCCCGATGGCTACAAAGTGGTGGCCAACCTCCCTTTTTATTTGACGGCGCCGGTAATCAGGAAATTTCTGGAAACTGAAAATCCGCCGAAGGAAATGATTCTGATAATCCAAAAAGAAGTCGGACAAAGAATTACGGCCCGGCCTCCTGAAATGAGCATTTTGGCGGTTGCCGTTCAGGTTTATTCTAACCCCAAGATCATTTCTTACATATCCAAAAAGTCGTTCTGGCCGCAACCGAAAGTTGATTCGGCAATAATAAAAATTACTCCCCTGGAGAAGTTGTTAGGGGTTGATTATAATAAGTTCTTTTTGGTTGTTAAGGCGGGTTTTTCCCAGCCGAGAAAACAACTGGCAAACAATCTGTCAAAGAAACTTAATCTTAACCGGGTTAAAACCGAACAGTGGTTATCGGCAAACAGCATCCAGCCTAGCCAAAGGGCTGAGACTTTAACCTTGGATGATTGGATAAAATTGGCAAAAACCATTAAAATTAACTAATGCTTAAGAATTTCTCTTTCTTTATTTTACTTTTTGTCTTTTTTTTCAGTTTTTTGTTCCTTTCTGCTAATAACTCTTTTGCCTGGACAGAATATGACTGCGAAGGCGGCTGTGGCGGCAATCTTTTATGCCGTAACTGCCAGCAAGTTTGCGATCAATACAATGCAAGCGGTACCGAATGTATTGTTGAACATACGGAATGCACCTCTTGGGCTGTCTGCCAGGACTGCCAATCTTGGCAAAAATGCATTTCCTCCAACTGCGTATGCGCCAGTGAATGCTTGGGTACGCCAAGCGGTCCTTATCCTTCAAACAATGATGAAAACGTAAAGCTGCCGGTTACCCTGATGTGGGAAGCGGTTAATGGCGCCCAGTCCTATCGTTATGAAATTATCGGCATAACCCAGGGAGCCACTACCAGTCCTTACATCACCATAAGAAACTGCACTCTCAAATCAAACACTTCTTACAGTTGGCGGGTCCAAGCATGCTGCAACGTGAACGGAACCGGCTGCGGCCCGTGGAGCAATGCCTGGAATTTCAAAACCAGCATTTCTCCGGAGCTTTCGTACCCTGCGAACAACGATGCTTCAACTACGCTTCCGGTCAATTTCGATTGGTGCAACGTCGAAGAGGCCCAGTCGTATTGTTTCCGGCTTTATTATAAAGGAACGGGCAGGGAGGTTTTTCCGCCCTGGTTATTATCGAAAGAAGACGATACTTTGCCTTCCGAACTTTTATTGGATTTGGATTGGCTTACCCGCAACACAACTTACGATTGGGAAACAGCTGCTTGTCTGAACGAAAACGGGACAAAATGCGGTCTTAACTGCAACAACTCCCAAAATTGCAGCGAATGCGCAGAATTAAGTCAAAGATGGAACTTTACCACCATCAGCGCTCTGGATATTCCCAAACCTGTCTCTCCCACCAGCACCGAAGGCCTGGCGGTGGTGAATCTTTCCAGCCAATTGCAGTGGGGAGGAGTAAGAGGCGCTCTTTCTTACCGCTATCGCATAAGAACGGCTGGCGAGGAAATCGTCAATTCCACCAGCAGCATTTATGTCGTTCCTTTTTCCAGTTTCTGGGATAGTTTAAATTTTAATTCCGTTTATCAGTGGCAGGTCAAATCCTGCTGGGACGAAGCAGGGGAAGATTGCGAGAATGCCTGGTCCGAGGAATGGAGTTTCAAAACTACTGGTGCTTCTCCGACCATTGTTTCTCCCGGCGAAGGAGCGACAACGGAAATCCCCGTGAGTTTTGACTGGGAAAACGTGGCTGGGGCCGCTTCTTACAAATTCGAAGTTTCTTCAAATGGTTCCTTTTCTCCGATAATAGCGGAAAAAACAATAAAATCTTATGAAAACTCGGCTACTGTCGTTTCTTATCCCGAATTGAGAATGGAAAATTCTTACTGGTGGAGAGTCAGTTCCTGCGCCGATGAAAAAGGAGAAAAATGCGGAACGCCGTCCTCAAGAAGTTTCACCACCGGCAGAATATCCTCGCCCGTTCTCGTTTCCCCCGGCCCGAACGCAACCGTTCCTTTGCCAGTAATTCTGAAATGGGAAAAAGTAGATAACGTCTATTATCAGTACTGGCTGGTTTCCGAAGGACAAACCATAAAAAAAGACATGGCGCCCTGCTGTACTGCTTATTTTTTGGATTTGGAAATAGAAAAACAATACAGCTGGCGAGTTCGGGCCTGTTACAGTCAGACGGCGAATGACGAAGACTGCGGCAACTGGAGCGGCGAACAGAGTTTTACCGTCAGCGAAGCTGTTGCAGGAACGGAAAAAGGATTGGTGCCTTGCGGCAGAAAGACCGACAATCTTGAAACGCCTTACAATGAAACCGAAGCCTGCCAGTTCAAACATTTCTTTTTGCTGATAAAAAATATCCTTGATTTGATTTTGTGGCGCCTGGGCCTTATCGTTATCGTCCTGTTGGCCATAGCTGTCGGCGTGGTTTATTATTTTTCGATGGGAGCGCCAGAGACGATGATTAAAGTAAAATCAATCGTGGGCTCAGCCGCCAAGGGCTATGCGGTTATTTTCCTTGCCTGGCTGATTATCAATGTAATTTTGGCGATTTTGGGCTACCAGATTGAATTCTTCGGCAGGTGGTGGCAGATTAATTTTTAATTTGCTATAATAATCTAATCCGATGGGTAAACTATTTAAAATATTCTCCCAAAACAAAAAAACCTTGCTGCTCATATTGGCAATCGGGTTATTTTTGGTTTTCCTGCCTTCCTTTAAACTCGCTCTGGCTGACTGCACTAGCAATTGTACCGAATGTTCCGACCAGACAGCTTGCGAAACCAGCGACGCTTCTTGTTTTTGGAACGCTTCATCAAGCCCTCCCTGTGCGTCGGCTGGCTGCGTGACAGCGGGTGAAGAACAGATAACTGAGTGGTGTCCCGGCTGCGGATGGAATCCGGCCAGCTGGCTTACCTGTTTTTCCTGCGTTGTTCAATCAATCTTCTCCTTGCCGGTTCGCTTGGCATTTTTTCTTTTGGCGGTAATCATCGGACTATTCGGCCTGCTTTCCGGTTTTCTGTTCTCCGTCGTCATTTCCTTGATGAACTGGATGAAGGATATTTTTCTGCAGATTCCCATCACCCCGGCCAATCAGTCAATGGGTTCGGACTTTGTCGTCAGGGTGGGTTGGGAATTTTCGAGGGACGTTGTCAATATGCTCTTTATTCTGATTCTGGTTTTTATCGGATTGGCCACTATTTTGAAACTGAGGGAATATGAAGCCAAGAAAACCTTACCGCTTTTGATAATTATCGCTCTTTTGATCAATTTCAGCGGAGTGATCGTCGGCTTCGTGGTTGATTTGGGAAATATTCTCACCAAGTTTTTCTTCGACCAAGCGGGAGAACAAGTGGGACTGGGGGCTATCTGGAGCAATTCCAGCACTTATCTCATTGATTCAATGAAAGCTGTCTTTTCTTTGGACGGCCAATTTTTCCAAAACTTCGGGCAGACAATCGGCAGTTTTCTCGGCATCGTCGCTTACGGCCTGATACTGATTCTATTTTACGGAGTTGCCACGATGATTTATTTCGTCATCCTGCTTATTTTCTTTTTCAGGGTTTTGGTTTTGTGGATTCTTACCATATTGGCTCCTCTTGCTTTCGCCTCCTATATTCTGCCCAACACCAGAAGATGGTGGAGCGAATGGTGGCAGCAATTGATCCAGTGGTCAATCATCGGGATACCAATCGGATTTTTCTTATGGATTTCCAACTGGGTAATGAGAAATACCTCCGCTTTGGAGGGCGCGGAACTGTTTAATAAAAGTGCTCTTCAATCTGGTTTAAGCTGCCAATTCGCTGTTTTAATCGGTTCGATTTTGGCTCCGACAATCGCCATTGTCATGCTGGGAGTTGGCGCAATGCTGAGTATGAGAATGGCTCCTTCCAGCGCCCAGGGACTTATTAATTTTGGAAAAAGAGCGGGAATGGGGGCGATGAAACTCGGCGCCATGGCTGCCGGCACCGCTCTTGGCAGAAAAGTCGCTCCGGTGTCTGAAAAATGGGGAGAAAGATTAAGACAATGGGGACAAAAACCACTTGAAGCACAAGGATTTTTGGGCAAAGCCGGTAAATATACCGGATTAGCTCAACTGGCAAGGTTTGGTGCGAGACAAACAGGAAAAGGATTAGAGGTTGGCGGAAGAGAAGTTTTGTCCAGAATCGCCGGCAGAGATGAAGCTCAGATTGCCGAGGCGGAAAAGAAAGCGGCCAATAGGAATTCTGCCGACAACATCAATGACGCAATAAAAGCCAAGGCGATGGGAAATATGAATTCCTATCTTGGTTATATTAAGGGCACGATTAAAAACGGCGATACCGATGATATTGTTAAAGCCGTTGATTCCGGCAAACTCGACTGGAAAGACATTGCCAAGGCTTACAAAGTTTCCGAGGCCAGAGGCACTCCCCATCGCCGATTATTGGAAAAAGCATTTTTGGGCAGGATGGATGAATTGGGAGTCAGCGAAGCAAACCAAGAAAAGATTTGGGATAAAATTAAAACCGAGGATCTGGCTGGAGACGTTATTGCCGCTGAGAATCTCGATCCTAAAACCGAGATGGGAAGAAATATCATTGATAAGATTATGACTAAAGGAGATTCCCAATTAACTTCCCAGATGCTCCGTTTGAAAAAGAAACAGAGAGAAGCAATCTGGGAACACATCCAAGGAAAAGGAGCCCAATGGTTCGTTGACAATAACAGGGAAGATATTCTCCGCTGGTCGACCAGCACGGCTGCTAAAGGCCTAGGACTTGGTGCAATTGGTGGAGTAAATCCCATCCAAATAGATAATATGGTGATAGAGAGAGATTTATTGGGTAAATCGGAAGACGAACTTAAAACAAGGTTGGGAAATCTTAAAAACGAACTGCCCACGGCTACTAAGGGTAATAAAGGGAAGATCTTGGCGGAAACCAGAAGAATTGAAAATGAACTTGCCTTAAGAAGCAAAGGGACTGATGAACTTCTTGCGGAAAAAATTCCTTATGCAGCTTTCATAGAACAATTTGAGAAGATGGATCCAGGAAAAAGAGAAGTCAAAGATTATGAAATGAATGCACAAAATCGAGAAGGCCTGGCTAGAATTAACCGCGAACTTAAACGAAGAGGAATAGAAACAGCAGAATTTACCCCACCAATTAAACCAGAAGATCAGCCTTTGGCGGTTCAGATTGCGGCACTCCAAGAAAGAGAAAAAGGAATAAAAGATAAAATGCCGACTCTCTATCATCAGGCAAGAAGCAGAGCTCAGGCAGAATTAAAGGGTGTTGTTAAACAAAGGCAGGCCCTGGAAAAACAATTTAAGGCTCTGCCAGAGGATATACAGGTCGTTGAACGCTTTATCCGCGGAACAGAAGGAGGAATTCAAGAATTTGACAATACGATTAGCTCTGGAGAAAGCAGAGTCGCCCAGTTAAAACAGATTGAGAAAGAAGGTGAAAAATGGCTGGAAGAAGCAAAAAGAACCGGAGCAACAAAAGAAGCTCTGGAAACCAGAGAAAAAAGAAATGCGGCGGTCAGAAAAGAAAGGGAAGGACTGGAAGCAAAAATAAGAATAGTGGAAGTAAAAAGAGACGAACAGAAGAACTTGGCCGACAAATATAGAGGTGTTTGGAAAAACATGATGGCCGGTGAAAAAGTCCAGCCGATTGAGGTGATAATCAGAGACGAACTGACCAACGTCATTAAAATGGAAAAGGGAGCTCAGGCTGAATGGGGTAAAGCAATGTCCAGCCGAGAAAGTAAAAAAGTAATTGATACGGCCCGGGAAAAACTCAATTCAGTCAGAGAAAAAAGGAATTTCTTAGAGGGGGAATTGGCTTCCCAACTGAGAATGAAAGATTTGGGAGGCAAATTAAAAGACCTGGGAAGCAGAACGGCTGAACGGGAAAATCTTATGACACAATTCAAAACAACGTCTAGGGATTTGGACGCCGAAATTGATGCGACAAACAAAGAAATTGAAAGCATCAACAAGGGACTGGCTTATCAAAAGGAAAGATTGGACTCTGTAAGGGAACAGCGGGCTGATTTATCGGCTCAAATCCAGACGGAAATACTGCAAACACACCCCGAATGGAAAACGGTTCCGCCGAAGACAATAAGAGAAAGAGAAAAGATTGATCCTCGCTTCCGGCCACTGGACGAAGAAATAAAAACGGCTCAAAAAACTGCCGGCACTTTGGAAAGAAACATGGAAAGTAAAGAAAAATTAGTAAAGGACTTGAGAACAAAAATGAACGAAGCCACTGGTAAATACAACGATTTGACCAGAGAAGGGCGAGCACTACAAAGCGAAATAGAAAAGATTGAAGAAGAAATCGGGGAGATAGAACGCAGGAAAATTACCCCGAAATTACCGAAAAGCGAAAGAAATAAATTAGAAAAGAGTTCTTAAAAAATACCGAGGGGGCGAAAGACAAGCTCTCGCCCCCTGGAACAAAAGGATAGGAAAAAGATATTAATCTGTTGATGGATAGGCTTTAAGAATTTCATCCCGAACCTCATCGACCTGTTTCCGGACATCGACATTCTCTTTTTTGGTTTTTTCGATGCCGTCGGCAAGAGACTTCAGACCCTTGGCTCCTTTCAGGATGCGTTTGTCGCTTTCCAGCTCGAGCTGGGCAGCTTCAGCCAGCATACCTGCTTCTCGTACCTTGAGCCTCAACTCTGTAATCTCCTGGAGATTACGACCGGGGTCAGGCCGCGGAATAGCGCAATTCCAGTACTGCACCTGCGCTGCCATTCTGCCCGTAGCCCGTCCGACAGCATCCTCCAGCCTTTGAGTGGCTGTGGCTCTTCTTTGAGCCCGCCCTAATGTCTGGGCTGCTTCTTCAAGAGAGGCTCTGGCAGGGTTAACGGCAGGGGCCGGACGACCTCGAAACAACTGTAGAAATCGCTGAAACCAGTTCATGCTTTACCTCCTGTTTTAGATTTTTTCCCTATCCTTTATCCCCTTATTACGAAAAAAGGTACTGCATTCTGCCTATATTATACATCATTTTTTAATTTTGTCAATAGATATGCCTGAAACTCGCACTAAAGAACAATTTGAAAAGCTTTTTGACCAGCTTCCCCCGGAACTCCAGGAGGCGATTTTCTCCATGGAAACATCGGACAATATCCTTAACGCCTGCAAAACTTACGGGATTATTAATGAGGAAGTCAGTCAAATTGCAGATTACGTAGGCCAATCCCTAATGGGACTTCTTCCGCCTTCGCAGTTTCAGGAGACCATTCAGGAAAAAGTCGGTCTACCCAAGGTGCTAGCCAGAGCGATAACCCAAGAAATCAACAGATTTGTCTTTTATCCCTTAAAACCGTTATTGGAGGGTTTATATAAAATAGAACTTGGCAAGCCGGTTGGAACCGAAGAAACGGAAGAAGTTAAGGAGTCTCCAAGAGAAGAATCAGCCGCATCAGCTTCAAAAGACATTTACCGAGAAATCGTTGAATAAATGAATAAACATGAGATTTGTTGTTCCTCAATTCATCGAGTATGAGGCGAAGGTAGTGGGTCCTCTTACTTTCCGCCAATTTGTTTATGTCGGGATAGCTGCAGCTATCTGTTTTATTCTTTACTTCTCGGTACCTTTTTCCTTGTTTCTGGTTGCCTGCGTGGTTTTGGGAATAGGAGCCCTGGCCTTGGCCTTTCTTAAAATCGGCGGGAGGTCTCTGCCCACGATTTTGGCTAATTTTTTAAGATTTAATCTGGCGCCCAAAATGTACATTTGGAGAAGGAAAGAGGAAGCTATAACTATTTTCAAAAAAGAAGAAATTAAAAAGGAGGAAGTGAAAGAAGAAGAGCTGCCGTTAAAAATTGCCGAAAAAAGCCAGTTGAAAAAATTAAGAACTAAAATTGAAACTAAAACCAAGTAATTATGCCGCAAGCCTCAACGCAACAATTTTTGGAAATTGACCAGATCAGGGAGGGAATGGTCATTTTGAGAAATAAATCCTTAAGGGGAGTGATTATGGTGTCAAGCCAGAATTTCGCCTTGAAATCGGATGAAGAACAACAGGCAACAATTTACCAGTTTCAGAATTTTCTTAATTCGCTGGACTTCTCCTTGGAAGTCGTAGTCCAGTCAAGAAGATTGAACATCACCGGATATCTAGAGAAACTGAAGGAAATGGAGAGAGCCCAGGAGAATGAACTGCTTAAAATCCAGACCGCCGAATACCAGAAATTCATCCAGGATTTAATCGTTGGCGGCTCGATTATGTCCAAAAACTTTTTCGTTGTCATTCCCTTTACTCTAATCGAGATTCCGGGAATGCAAGCCACCAAAGGGCTTTTCAAACAACAACAGAATATGGAACCGACGGAAGACCAATTCCAAAGGGCAAAGGCCCAGCTCTGGCAAAGAATGGAATTTGTCGCCATGGGCCTGAGGAGATGCGGACTCCAATGCGTTCCCCTGAACACTCCTGAGCTAATTGAACTTTTTTGGAGTTTGTACCATCCGGAAGAGGCAGAAGTCGGCTATTATCCCGAAATTCCTCCGGAACTAATTCAATAACAATGATTAAATTTCCTTTTTCAAAAAAAAGAAAAGAAACTGAAATATCGGAAAAGATTTTTGAAACCCGAACGATTGAAGCAAAAGACATCATTGCTCCTTCTTCAATTTCGGTAAACGCGGATTCCATTAATTTGGGAAAAAGGTTTGCCAAGAGTTTCTTCATTTTTTCCTATCCCCGATACCTGAGCACCGCCTGGTTCTCTCCGGTCATAAATCTTGACCAGCCGATGGACATTTCTTTCCACATCCATCCAGTTGAAACCGGAACGATCCTGAAGCAGTTAAGGAAAAGGGTGACTGAAGTCCAGGCGGAAATCATGGAGAGGGAAGAAAAGGGATTGATCAGAGATCCGGCCCTGGAAACTGCTTACCGGGATTTGGAAGAACTGAGGGACAGATTGCAAACCGCCCAGGAAAGAATGTTCAACTTTGGTCTTTATCTCACCGTTTACGGCAACACCCTGAAAGAGATAAAAGAAGTTGAAACTACCTTGAGGTCGATTTTGGAAGCAAGATTGATCTACATTAAGCCTGCTCTTTACCAGCAGAGAGAAGGATTTAATTCTACTTCGCCCTACGGCTTGGACCAGCTGGTCGTTCACACGCCGATGAACACCGATCCTCTTTCATCAACTTTTCCTTTCGTTTCTTTCGATCTAAGCTCTAATGACGGAATCTTATACGGGGTAAACCGCCATAATAATTCTTTGATTTTGTTCGACCGCTTTTCTCTGGAAAATGCCAACTCCGTGGTTTTTGCCAAAGCTGGTTCGGGAAAATCCTATGCGGTCAAACTGGAAATTCTGCGTTCCTTGATGGTGGGCGTGGACATCATCATCCTCGACCCGGAGAACGAATACAAATTTCTGTCTGACGCTGTCGGCGGTTCTTTCTTCAACATCTCTTTGGCTTCAGCGAACCACATCAATCCTTTTGATTTGCCGACCCCAAGAGAGGATGAAAAACCGGAAGACGTTCTTAGGTCGAATATCATCAATTTAGTAGGGCTTTTGCGAATCATGCTGGGAGGATTAAACCCCGAAGAAGATGCCATTATCGACCGGGCCCTGACTGAAACTTATGCTTCCAAAGACATAACCGCTGAAACCGATCCTGGCGAATGGCAAGAAAAGATTCCCTTAATGTCTGATTTTGAACAGGTTCTGGAAAGTATGGAAGGAGCAGAATCGTTGGTCAGGAGAGTGAGGAAATTCACCAAAGGAACCTTCGCCCAGTTTTTCAATCAGCCGACCAATATTTCAATGGATAAGCCCTTCGTGGTTTTCGGCATCAGGGACATGGAAGATGAATTAAGACCCATCGCCATGTTTATCATCATGAGATATATCTGGAACAAGGTGAGAAGCGAGCTTAAGAAAAGAATTTTGGTGGTTGATGAGGCCTGGTGGATAATGAGAACGGAAGACGGGGCTTCGTTCTTATTCGGTATGTGTAAAAGAGCCAGAAAATACTGGCTGGGAGTAACCACCATCACCCAGGACGTCAATGATTTTATGAAGTCCTCCTACGGCCAGCCGATAATTACTAATTCTTCCTTGCAACTTTTAATGAAACAATCTCCAGCTACGATTGATGTTGTACAAAAAACTTTTAATCTGACTGAAGAGGAAAAATATCTGTTGCTGGAAGCGGAGGTAGGGGAAGGTATCTTTTTCGCCGGACAAAAGCACGTCGCCATAAAAGTGATGGCTTCCTACACCGAAGATCAGATAATCACCACGGCTCCCGAAGAGGTTTTAAAAATAAGAAGAGCCAAAGGAGAATTATAATCAATAAATAAAACATGGCTGAAACAGCTGAACAATCTTTGACGCTTAACGAGGAACAGATTGCAGAAAGAGTTGAAGACGCCGGAGAAAGGGCAAGGGTCAGCCCCTTGGACCCTGACTTTTTGTGTCTCGCCCTGCCCTTTGCCATAATCGTCGATGCCATTGATATCATCTTGGAGCTGACGAGCATCGTCGTCATCCCCAAGGCCCTGGGAATAGCCATGGATGCCTTTACTTTTGCGGTCATCGGCGGCTGGATCTATTGGAGAACGGGCAGGATCATTAAAAGCAGGGAAGAACAAAAAAAAGCTCTGCAAAAACAAATGACGCAAAAGGTAACTCAAATGCAGCAGCAATTGGCAAAAGAAGCAACAAAGGGAGCGACAAAAGCGGCAAAAGGACCAGTGAGAAAAACTCTCACGAGAGTGGGAGCAACTCTAATCGGAGAGTTGATACCTTTTGTGGGACTAGTTCCTTTCTGGACGATTTCAGTAATTCTTACTTTAAAAGAAAAGGGAGAATGATATAATAAATCAATGAATCTTTGATTCATTTCAATCTTCAATAATTAATGAAAAAATTTATAACTACAATTTTTCTGATATCTTTTCTTCTTCTGCCGGCCGCCTCTCTGGCCCTGGAGCTTAATTATCCCGAATTCGGGGGTTATCAAGTTGAATTGGGTATGGATTTAAACAGGTTGGTGGCTTGGTTCTATTACTTTATCGTGGGAATTGCCGGACTCGCCGCTTTCGTCATGCTGGTTTGGGGCGGAGTTCAATGGCTGACTTCGGCCGGCAACCCAGGCAAAATCAGTGAAGCCAAAGATAAAATAAATTCGGCCCTCTTGGGCCTCTTGATTATTCTGGGTTCCTGGCTGATTCTGCAAGTCATCAACCCGGACTTGATAATGTTGAATCTGCCGACTTTGCCTTAGGCACTCGGCTTGATTACCACTCTTCTTTCTGGTTCTTCCCCAATGCTTTCTGAAACGACATCTGACCTCCCGACTAATTCCAAGTGAATAATTCTTCTTTCGTAGGCTGGCATCGGAGCCAGTATTTTTTCTTTTTTGGTCAGGGCAACTTCATCCGCTGCATCCCTGGCCATTTCTTTTAAATACTCATTTTTTTTCTTTTTGTAATCATTTATATCAAGATCGATGTAGAATGATTCTATGATTTGTCTTTTTAATATCGCCTTTAAGAGATGCTGAATTTCAACTAGAGTTTGGCCCCCTTCGCCGATTAAGATTTGGGGTTCCTCGGTCTTAAGATTTATAGGAATGGTCTGATCCCGTTCGGGAAGTACCTCAATCTCAATGTTAAAAGTAGTTTTTTCAAAAAATTCTTTTGTTATTTTTTTTATTTTTTCTAAATCTTTGGGACTAAGCATTTTTGGGTTGGTTTAAAGTCTTAAGTATCACATATTGTTGCCATATTGAGAATAGGGCGGTGATTGTCCAGTAAAGACCGATGGCTGACGGCAATCTCCAAAGGATAAAAACGGTAAAAATGGGAAAAAAATAGAGCAT
>JAQUAA010000012.1 GCA_028687495.1 Minisyncoccota bacterium
CAAGCTTTCCTTTGTCATAAGTGCCGCCCGGCACAGTGACCTTTATCGGCGTTCTGAACACCTTGCCGTCGGCCGAAACGAAACGTGTCGCGGCGACCAGAACCTGGGGCGAGGTCGAATAAGCGTTGTAAACTTTTATGGTTCCCTCTGCTTTCTCATCCTTCGTGGTTTTACCGGTAGCGGGGAAAGTTTGGGAAACCGTTTTGTCTCTTTGAAAAAATTGTCCGGGAATAACTTTGGTTGGCAAATTGGGTTCATTCGCCGTCTTATCAACGGTCAATTTGGTATCTACGCTCAGAGAATCCGTCTCCGGCCAAATCTCTATCTCGGCTTTCGATAAAGTGAGATAGCAAAAAACTCCTATCAAAACCAAAAAGATAGAGGAGAAAATTAAAATCTTTTTAGTAGGGGAAGACGGAACTTCGGTGTCGAAACCTTTCAGCTGCGGTTTTTTTTCTTCTTCTCTTCTTATCTTGATTTCTTTCTCTTCTTTTTTTTCTTCCTTTCTTTCTTCCCTAATTTTTTGCGGTGGCAAAATGTCGGTTACTCTTATTTCTCTCATAATATTAATACAATACTTAATTATACTTTAAAATTCATGATTATTCCAAAACTGCCCGGATTCTTCTTATGCCGGCGCCCGATGATTCTTCCTTGGTAATCTTGAAATTGCCCAATTCTGAAGTCATTTTTACGTGAGGTCCGCCACAAATCTCTTTTGAAAATTCGCCGATGCTATAAACTTTCACTTTTTCACCGTATTTCTCTTCAAAAACTCCCATCGCCCCCTTCTCTTTCGCTTCTTTTAAGGTCATTTCCTGGCAATTCACGGCTAAATCTTCCTTTATTTTCTGATTGACCAATTCTTCAACCTTTCTGATTTGTTCTTCGCTTAATTTCTGCGGATAATTGAAATCAAATCTCAGTCTTTCCGCCGTGATGTTGCTTCCTTTCTGATAAATTTCCGGACCCAAAACTTCTCTTAAAGCCGCCAGCATCAAATGAGCGGCAGTATGATATTTAATCGTCTTTTCGGAATGGTCTGCCAATCCTCCCACGAATTTCTTTTCAGCTCCTGCCCGGGAAATCTCCTGGTGTTCTTTAAATTTTTTATTAAATCCTTCGACATCAATCTTAATTCCCTTTTCTTTTGCCAACTCAATTGTTAATTCCAAGGGAAACCCGTAGGTGGTATAGAGTTCGAAAGCATCCAAACCTTTTTCAAATTGTTTCAATCCGTCTTCCAGCGTCTTTTCAAACTTTTCTTCCTCGTTCTGAATCACCGTTACAATGTCGCTTTCGTTTGACCTTAATTCTGGATAAATATCGTTATAAATCTCAATTGCTTTCTGAGCCAAAGGAATGAGAAAATTCTTAGGCAGATTCAATAACTTGCCGTAACGGATTGCTCTTCTTAAAACTCTTCTTAAAACATACCCTCTTTCAACATTGGAAGGAAGAACACCCTCTTGAATCAAAAAAATTGAACCTTTAACATGGTCGGCGATGATTCTTTTCGCTTTTTCATTCTCTCCTGTGATTTCATTGATAATTGGTGAAAACAGATCTGTCTCAAAAACGGAATTTCCTCCCTGGGCAATCATCGCCAGTCTTTCCAGCCCCATTCCAGTATCCACTCCTCTTTGCGACAATGGCGTCAGTTTCTTGTTTTTATCCTGATAATACTCGTTGAAAACCAAGTTCCAAACCTCGATCCCTTTCAAATGAATTTCCGTAGTCGGACCGCAGGGTCCCTCTTCTCCGGTCGGTCCCCAGAAATTATCCTCTTTTCCTTTTTTCTGTATTTTATCTTCCGGGACTCCCAATTTCTTCCAGATTTCAACTGATTCTTTATCTTCCGGCACGTTCTCGTTCCCCTCAAAAACGGTAAAAACCGCTTCTGCCAGGGGCAGTTTCAATTCTTTGAACAAAAAATCGTAAGCCGATTTTATCGCTTCTTCCTTGAAATATCCGCCGAAAGAAAAATTGCCTAGCATCTCAAGGAAAGTCAGATGGCTCTCGTCCCCCACTTCCTCGACATCGGAAGTCCTGAAGCATTTCTGGCAGGAAACGACGTTCGATCCGTAGGGTGATTTCTCCCCCAAATAATACGGTTTGAACTGCTGCATTCCGGCAGTGGTGAAAAGAACCGAGGGGTCCGATGGCAAAAGCGAACTTGAGGGCACGATTTTATGTCCTCTTTTCTCAAAAAAAGATAAAAATTCTTGACGTAGGTATTTAGAGGTCATTGTTTAGCTGTATCTGTCAGCTACGGTTGAGGCAACAAAAGATTCCGGCTTTATCTTCGGCTCAAAGCCGTTGCCTCGGATCAGGCCGATGACTTCCTTAATCATGTCCCGGGTAGCCCCGTTTTCTCCGACGTCGGCATGAATGTAGCGGAATTGATAACGAAAGTTTCTGTTTTGTATCTTTTTTTCGAAATTTTCTTTCAGATAAAGCGCCATCTGACAGGAAAGGAAAACCTCCTCCAAGATTCGTTGTTTATAGTTGTAAAATTTTCGTCCCTTATAAGCAATTTTTTTAAGGAAAAATCTGCCGCCCTCACCCACTCTCAAGATGACGAGGACCACCGGAAAATGAGGTTCTTCCTCTGAAGAAGAATCACAGCCGACGATGACATCATAAAACTTCTCTGGTTTTTCAGAGATATAATTAATCATCTCCTTGATCATTTCCCCCATTTCCAGATTCCCTTTCGTGGGACTGTAAAAATAACCGTTAAAAATCTTGTCCGTAACCATAATGAGAATATTTTATCAGAAATTTTAACCTAAATCAATGACCCAAAGATTCATCGACTTTTTTGACAATCCTTACAAATTCATGAGGATCCAGGGAAGCGGCTCCCGGTAAACCACCTGCCATCTTGCCATCTTTAATAAATCCTCTTATATTTCTACTATCAACGCTACCACCATAAATAATCTTAGCTTTCTTGGCTGTTTCTTTATCAAATATTTCTCCTAAAACGTTTCTTATATAGAGACCGCCTTTTAAGGCTTCGTGAGGAGTGGCAATCACTTTATTCTTGCTCGTACTGATGGCCCAGACAGGCTCATAAACAAAAACTAATTTAGCCACATCTTGCTTTCTTACCCCTCTCAGCCCAATCTTTAGTTGATATTTCATTTCTTTGTCAGGTTTTTTTGTCTCGCTACCGATGCAAAAAATAACTTTAAGGCCAGTTTCCAAGGCGGCTATTATTTTTCGATTAACCAAT
This sequence comes from Minisyncoccota bacterium, assembly GCA_028687495.1. GTDB lineage: Bacteria > Patescibacteriota > Minisyncoccia > Minisyncoccales > RBG-13-42-11 > JAQUAA01. Next base: position 3,242 of record JAQUAA010000012.1, read on the forward strand.
TCTGTTGATTCTCCCAAATATTTTCTTCTTTCCGAATGTCCCAAGATTACATAGTCCACTCCTAAGTTTTTAAGCTGTGTAGGCGAAATCTCACCAGTAAAAGGGCCCTTATCTTCCCAAAAACAGTCCTGAGCCCCAAGTTTGAGATGATTGGTCGCTTTTAAGAGGGGTAGAAAGATAAAGGGAGCACAAATTACAGGCTCTACCTTTTTAATGTTTCTAACTCCCTTTTTGATAATCTCAAAATTCCGCTTAGCTTCAACCAAGCTTTCGGGATTCATTTTCCAGTTGGCGACAATTAATGGTTTCATTGTTTTCTCAAATATTCGGCGGCTTTTTCCGGTTCAATGGTGGAAATTTCCATTCTGGTGCCTATTTCGAATCCAGCCCAGGTTGCCGTTTTCGGGATAATCGTCCAGTGCCAGTGATAATGAGGATGCTCTTTGCCGTCGCAGGGAGCCGTATGCAGATAAAAATTGTAAGCGGGATCGGACAAGCCCTTGTAAAGTTTATTCAGGGCAGTCCGGAAAGCCTCTGCCAGCTGCAGTTTTTCTTTCTCAGTGGCTTTTTCAAAATTGGAAAGATGTTTTTTCGGGGAAACGATCATTTGGAAAGCCGCTTTCGAGGCGAAGGGGCAAATAACCAAGAAATCTTTGTTTTCGAAAACGATTCTTTTCTTCACCTCCGATTCCCACTTGTTCATCTCGCAATAAATGCATTTCTTCGTCTTTTTGTAATAATTTTCCGAGTTAATCAGGGCTTTCGTCAAATCCGTATCGATCAAGGGAGTGGTGATTATCTGGGAATGGGGATGGGAAATCGAAGCCCCGGCAGCGCTCCCCTGATTGTGAAAAATTGAAATGAAATTGACGAATTTCTTATCCATCAAATCGAGATATCTCCTTTGATAGACGTCGAAAACTTCCTTCACTTCCGCCGTCTTAAAGAGACCTAAACTTTTTTTATGGTCCCGGGTAACGACCACTTCGTGGAAACCGGCGGCATTCATTTTTTTGTAAAAAGGCCCTTCGTATCTCTCCTGCAGTTCGGGGTAAGGAATGAAAGCAGGATATTTATTGGGAATGGAAACGGTTGTCCAATTTTGGGGAATTCTCTGTTTCGCTGGAATTTCCTTGCCGTGAGAAAAAATAACCGTGGGGGTTTCCTGGGTACCAATTTTGCAAAAAGGACATTTTTCCCGGGGAGATTCTTCCGTTTTTCTTTCTTCTTTCTTAAAGGTTTCTGGTCTTCGGGCCCGGCCCGTGGCGATTACCACCCAGTCCCGGCTCACCAGATCAAAGCGCAGTTCGGAAGGAAATTGTTTTTTTGGATTTTTAACCATAAATTCCTCTGATTGAATTTAATTTTATCTTTATCAGATCGAAGGCCATTTTGATTATGCTTTTGAATTTAACCTTGCTCTCTAAATCGTTCTTCCAATAAACCGGAATTTCTTTTATTTTAAACCCCATCTTTCGGGCGATGACCAGGATTTCCGGATCGAAAGCGAAACGATTTATTCTGCATTTGGGAAAAACATTTTCCGCCGCTGTCTTTTTAAAGCACGTGAAACCGCACTGCGTGTCCTGAATTCCCCAAAGTCCGACGACCAGTTTTCTGTACAGTTTGAATCCCTCTCCCAAGAGGATGTGTCTCAGCCAGGGCTGGGGAGGATCGAGAACCGCGCCCTTAATGTCTCTTGAACCTACGACGACATCGAATCCTTTTTCCACTTCCGGCCACATTTTTTCAATCTGGTCGATCGAAGTAGAATTATCGGCATCGGTAAACAATCTGTAGTCCCCCACGGCCTCCAGCATGCCAAAACGAACCGCAAAACCCTTGCCCTGGTTTTTCTCGTAGCCGGTAACTTTTAAATTTTTAACCGTCGGAACAAGGGATTCGGCGATTTCAACCGTTCTGTCCAGGGAACCGTCGTTAACAACTAAAATTTCGTAATCGTAATTCTGGCGTCTTAAATATTTGTCGATTTCAGCTAAGGTTTTGGGCAGACGTTTTTCTTCGTTATAGGCGGGGATAATGACCGAGAGATGCATATTAAATTATTTTACCACAGTTAAAATCTTTGCTCCATTTTTGGTGACCGCCAGCGTATGCTCAAAATGACAGGATAAAGAATCATCTTTGGTTTTGTAGCCGAAACCGTCTTTTGTTTCCTTGATGTGCCAATCGCCCACCGTCACCATCGGCTCCAAGCACAAAACCATACCTTCTTTGATCTCAACATTGCCGTCTCCCGTAAATCTAACCTTGTCTACCGTTGCCTTGTCGAAAGAAACGCAATTCAGAATCTCCGGATCTTCGTGAATTTCACGTCCTATGCCGTGGCCGCAAAGCTCGCGAACCACGTTAAAACCCTCCCTCTCAACGTATTTTTGAATAATCCTACCGATGTCGCCGATTCTGTTTCCCGGCTTTACTTTTTCAATGCCGATTTCCAGGGCCTTTTCCGTCACCTCAACCAATCTCTTAACGTCAGGACTTATCTTTCCTACGGGAACGGTCAAGGCCATGTCGCTGTGGAATCCCTTGTAAAATAAACCTAAATCCAGAGAAAGAATGTCTCCCTCCTTGACCATTCTCCCCGAGGGTACGGCATGAACTATTTCTTCGTTGATCGAAGTACAGAGACAGGCGGGAAAGCCGCCGTATCCCTTGAAAGAACACGTGCCGCCGGATTTTAAAATCAGGCTCTCTGCGAGCCTGTCTAGTTCCAAGGTTTTAATCCCCGGCTGAACCTTCCCTTTCAATTCTTCCATGATTCCTGCCAGGATTTTTCCACCCTCTGCCATTGTTTGAATTTCTTCTGGAGTTTTTATTGAAATCATCAATATTATTTTAAAACTTCTGATAAAAATTTATTTAAATCATTTTTCAATTCGTCAATCGTCCCGGTATTAATTATGGTGAAATCTGCCATGGCAATGGGCCCGCCCTTTTCCAGATTTTCAATCTCGGCGTAATCCCTCGCCTTCGCCTCTTTTTCCGTAAAATTTCTGAACCTTTGCTTGTCATCGTTGGTAACGCTTCTGCCTCCCAATCTTTCGTATCTCAACCCCGGAGGAGCATAAACCGACAAAACGAACATTGAATCGCCGTATTTTTCCTTCAGAATCTTATACTCCGACCAGCTGTAAAGTCCGTCAACCACCACGTTGGAATTTTCAATCAATCCGTCTATTTTGGGAATGTTCAAAACCGCAAAGGCGGCCATGCCGTATTGCTTTCTGAAATCCTCTCTTATCCTTTTTTCATTGGCCTCGTTGACTTCCAGACCTTCTTCCTTGATTTTATCCAGGGTTATCTGGCCGAATCTTAAATAAGCGAAACCTTTATTCACCATCTCGTCGGCAACCGTGCTTTTCCCGGAGCCTGGCATTCCGACGATGCAAACGATTTTATTAGGCATAAAGCTTATTTGAGAACTTTTAAAACATCTTTGAAAACATCCTCAATCGATTGTTCACCGTTTATCCTGATCAACCTGCCGGTTTTTCGATAATAATTCACTATCGGCTGAACATCTTTTTTAAACCAGGCTAATCTGTTTTTTGCCGCCGCTATCGTATCGTCGCTCCTCGGCATCAACTCTCCTCCGCATTTCGGACATTTTTTCATTTTTCTGAATTCGCCGACAAAAGGAATGATTTCTTTGCAGTTTTTGCAAATTCTTCTTTTAGTCAGACGCCAGATCGCCTCTTTGTCGGAAATATCAACCAGTAAAGCTTTAACGTTTTTATCCCACTCATAAAATCCGAATGTCTCATCAATCAGATACGCTTCCAAGATTTTCCTGGGGTTTCCGTCCATGATCAACCCCTTAAAACTGTTTTTATTCTTCAACTTCTCGGTTGCATCCGACCATAATTTAAAAATAGCCGGAGTAGGAATAAGTTTTCCTTCGGCCAGTATTTTAGCTATTTTTCTGCCGGTGAAATCTTTTTTCTTCCCTCTTGCCCTTAACAAATCACCGCTGCCGATATAATCCAAACCGAATTTTTCCCTTAAAAGATCGGCTTGGGTTCCCTTTCCCGAACCTGATTTGCCGAGAAGAATAATGATTAAAGGATTTTTTTTAGAAAGTTTCATACTCTCTCATTTCCAATTGGGCTTTGATCTGACGAAGAGTGTCCAAAACTACGGAGACCACGATCAATAAAGCCGTGCCTCCAATTAAAAATTTAAAAACCATGACTCCGGTAACTGCTCCGACAATCGTCGGCATCAGAGCTATACCGCCCAAAAACAAAGCTCCGATCAGTAAGACCCTGTTTAAAATGTAATACATGAAATGAGCCGTGCTTTCCCCCGGCCTGATGCCGGGTATGAACCCTCCCATTTTCTGAAGATTGGTCGAAATAGCCTTGGGATCGAAGGTAACGGCCGTATAGAAATAGGTAAAGAGAACGACGAGGATGAAATAGAGGATGCCGTGAATCCAGGGATCCTGAAAAGCGTTGCCGATGGTTTTAGCCACGGCCCCAACTGTTCCGCCCGCTCCACCAAGGAAATTGGCGATCATGCCGGGAAAAAGCATGATTGACAAAGCGAAGATGATGGGAATTACGCCTGCGGGATTGATGTTTAATGGCAAATAAGTGGAAACGCCGCCGTACATCTTGGCTCCCCTCACCCTTTTGGCGTAAGAAACGGGTATGTTCCGGCGTCCCTCGTTTATCAGAACGACGCCGGCAACGATGATCAGGGACATGCTGAAGAAAAGCAGATAAGAAGGCAGTTGGGCCGGATCCCAGGTGGCAACCATCTGCCTGATATTATTGGGAAAATCGGCGATAATGCCGGCGAAAATCAGCAACGAGACGCCGTTGCCGATGCCTTTTTCCGAAACAAGCTCCCCCAGCCACATCAAAAACAAACTGCCGGCGGTAACCGTCAAAAGGGAAATAGCCAGCAAACTGGGAGAAAGCGATTCGATCAATTGCTGACGCTGAAAAATGGTCAGCATGCCGTAGCCCTGGAGAATGGCCAGGGGAACAGCCAGAATTCTGCCGTACTGGTTGAATTTCTGCCTTCCCTGTTCTCCCTCTTCCTTGTACATTTTTTCCAGCTGGGGAAAAATCATCGTCAATAATTGCATTATGATGGTGGCGGTAATGTAAGGACCCAAGCCCAGCATGACGACCGAAAGATTGTCCATGGCACCGCCGCTGAGCATGTTCAAAAGGCCGAAAAGCTGGTTGCCTTCGAAGAATTCCCGCAATTTCTCGGTGGCGATTCCCGGGACGGGAATGTTGGCCATCAACCTGAAAAGGGCGAAAACGCCGAGAACGAATAAAATTTTATTCCGCAAATCTTTTATCTTGAAAATTTGAACGATTTTATTCAGCCACATAATAATACCTAAAAAGGTTATTTCACTGTTCCGCCGGCTTTCTCGATTTTTTCCTTGGCGGATTTCGAAACTTCGCAATTCTCGAAATTCAAGGCTTTTTTTATCTCCCCTCCCCCTAAAATCTTAACTCTGGGCGCCCTTCCATTTATTCTACGAACTAATCTTTTCTCCAACAAGGACTGGGGGGTAATTTTATCTTCCGCACTGAATTTCTTGTCCACGATATCCAAACTCACCAGGACCAACTCTTTCCTCGATTTGAACTTATATCCCCTTAATTTGGGATATCTTTTGATCACTCCCCTGATTAAAGGCTGGTAGTTCTTGCTTTCCCTCGCTCCCTGCCCCTTGATTCCCCGGCCGCAGTGACTGCCTCTTTTTCCTCCCCGGCCTATTATCCTCGGTTTTTTGATCTTGTGAATTGGCTTTATTTCATTTAACTGCATAAAATTTATCTGGCGCTCTTAATTCTTAACTCTTTAAAGGCGATTATCGTCGCCTGGGCGTTGTTCAGTTTGTTTCCGGTTCTGCCCAAGACCTTGGAAGAAATGTTTTTTATGCCGGCCAGAGTGCAAAGAACCCTGACCACTCCGCCTGCCACCAGACCTCTTCCTTTTCTCTGCGGTTTCAAAATGATTTCGGCTGCCCCGAACTTGGCGTAAACTTCGTGAGGAATGGTGTCTTCCACGATCGGGACGACGATTAAATTTTTCTTGGCCATTCTCGTTGCTTTTTCCACGGCCTGGGCGACGTCCAGACCTTTTGAAACTCCCACTCCCACTTTTCCCATTTTATTACCGACAACGACGACGGCCCTGAATCTCAGACGCTTGCCGCCGGCCGTAACCCTCGTCACTCTCGCCAAATCCAAAAGCTTGGAGTCGAATTCGTCCTTTGGCTTTTCAAATGTTCTTCTTCTAAAGCGTTCTCTTTCCATGTTTTTTAAAACTTTAATCCTCCTTCCCTCGCCCCTTCGGCCAGAGCCTTTACCTTGCCGTGATATTTGTATCCTCCCCGGTCGAAAACAACCCTTTCAATTTTCAAATCCTTGGCTTTTTGGGCGATTGATTTTCCCAGCTCCTTGGCCAGCTCTTTTTTAAGACCTTTGGTTTTTTTAATCTGCAGATCGGAAGCCTGAGCCATTATCTTTCCCTTTCCATCATCGATAAGCTGGGCGTAAAGGTGCTTGGCCGATCTGAAAATGCAAAGTCGCGGCCGATCCTTCTTGCCGAAGACTTTGGCCCTGACTCTTTTGTGGCGTTTTTGTCTTTTTTCTTGTTTTGCCAACATGTTATTTTGCGCCGGCAGTGGTAATTACCTTCTTTCCGGCTTTTCTCCTGACCACCTCCCCCGCGTATTTTATCCCTTTTCCTTTATAGGGTTCGGGCGGTTTGACTTTTTTTATGTTCGAGGCGAATTGGCCGACCGCTTCTTTATCGATGCCGGAGACGCTGATGACGTTTTTTTCAACTGAAACTTTTATTCCCTGGGGAATTTCCAATCTGACCTGATGGCTGAAGCCGACGGACAGGACGATTTCCTGGCCGGAAACTTCCGCCTTGAAACCCACTCCCTCAATCTCTAATTTCTTTTCAAAACCCTGAACCACGCCCTCCACCATATTGGCTATCAGCATTCTGGTCAAACCCCAGAGGGCTTTGATTTCTTTGTCTTTGATCTCCTGCTGGGGAGAAAGCAGAATCTTACCCTCTTTCAGTTCAATTTTAATCTCCGGCCGAAACTCTCTTGAAATTTCGCCTTTGGGACCAGTAACCTTGACTTTCTGGCGTTCTATCTGGACCTGGACGCCCTGAGGTATTGGAATTGGTTTTCTGCCCACTCTGCTCATAAAATTTACCAGATTTCGCACAGCACTTCCCCTCCTATCTTCTGCTTCCTCGCTTCCTTGTCGGTCAGCAATCCTTTTGAGGTGGAAATAATCGCTATGCCGTAACCGTCTTTGACCTTTTTTATTTTCGTCGAATTGAGATAAATTCTTTGGCCGGGTTTGGAAACTTTTTTCAGTCCCAAGATGACCGGCATCTTATTATCGTATTTCAAGGTAATTTCAATGGTTTTCTTCGTTTTCCTGCCTTTTTTCTCAATTTTTTCAATGAAACCCTGCTTTTCCAAAATTTTGGCGACTTCGCCTTTCAAATTGGAAAAAGGAAACTCAACCGTAGGTTTTCCCACGGCCTGGGCATTTTTTATTCTGTTTAGCATGTCGGCGATTGGGTCTGTCATAAATTTACCAGGATGATTTTTTAACTCCGGGAATAAGGCCGAGATTGGCCATTTCTCTGAAACAAATGCGACAAATTCCGAACTTTCTCATGTATCCCCGCTTCCGGCCGCACCTGAAACAGCGTCTGACCACCCTAGACTTGAATTTCGGTTTTCTTTTTGATTTTGCTATCTGACCTTTTGTTGCCATATTTTTACTCTGTTTGCATGGGAAATCCCAGTAATCTGAAGAATTCCAACGCTTCTTCTTTCTTTTTGGCCGTTGTCACTACGGTTATTTCCAATCCGAAAATGTTTTTCGCTTTTTCCGGCAGAATCTCGGGAAAGACGATGTGTTCCTTGATGGCTATTGTTAAATTCCCCTGTTTGTCAACGGAATTGACGGGAATCCCCTTAAAGTCCCTCATTCTGGGCAGGGAAAGATGAATCAATCTTTCCAGGAAATCCCTCATTTTCTTACCCCTCAAAGTAACTTTGGCGCCGATGGCCATGCCTTCTCTGATTTTAAAACTGGAGATGGCTTTCTTGGCGTAGGTTTTAACCGCTTTCTGGCCGCAGATCAAAGCAAGCTCTCCGCAAATGAAATCAGCGATCTTTTTCTGTTCTTCGTTCGATTTGCCGGCCACTTCCCTGCCGTAACCGGTATTAACCACCACCTTTTCGATCCGGGGAACTGCCATTTTGCTTTTGTAACCGAATTTATTCATCATCCCCGGAACGACCTCGGTATTGTATTTGTCGGTTAATCTCTGCATTTTAGATTTCCTGTTGGCATTTTTTACAAATTCTGACCTTGTTCTTTTCCATGAATTTAAAGCCGACTCTGGCGGCTTTTCCGCATTTCGAACAAAATAATTTTACGTTGGAAACGGACATGGGACCGGGCAGATTGACTATCTGACCTTTTTCCCCGGACTTTTTTGGTCTCTGGTGCTTTTTTCTCAGATTGACGCCCTCCACCAAAATCCTTCTTTCTTCCGGAAAAACCTGTAAAATCTTGCTCTTCTTTCCCCTGTCTTTCCCGGAAATCACCAAAATTGTATCTCCTTTTCTCAGTTTCATGGAATTTATAATATTTCGGAAGCCAAAGCGGCTACTTTTTCAAAACCTTTATCTTTTATTTCTCTGGGCAAGGGGCCGGTGATTCTTCCGCCCTTGGGATCTTTCGTTTTTCCTTCCAGGATTACGGCCGCATTGTCATCGAACTTGATGTAAGTGCCGTCCACTCTCTTGAAATTCTTTTTCTGGCGGACGATCACCGCTCTGACCACCTCGTGTTTTTTAACAATTCTTCTGGGTTCCGCTTCCTTGACCGTGGCCACGATGACGTCCCCTATCTGGGCGTAGCGTTTGCGGTTGCCGCCCAGAACGTGAAAACACTGGATAATCTTGGCTCCGGTATTGTCCACCACTTTTACCATTGTTCTTGGTTGAATCATAAAATTAAATCTTCTTAATTACCTTCCACTTTTTATCTTTTGATATCGGACGGCATTCTTCGATAGTCACCTTGTCGCCCACGGCGTATTCTCCCGATTCCACGTGGGCTTTGTAATTTTTATGCATTCGGTATCTTCTCTTGTATTTCGGGTGAGCTTTCAGTGTTTCCACTTCAATCACCACGGTCTTTAGCGTTTTATTCGAAATAATTGTTCCGGTTAATTTACGTTTTGGCATATGTTTTAAGCAAAGTTAAGATCTGCGCCACTTCTTTTTTAATTTTGCGGATTTCTCTGACGTTTTTGACTTTTCCGGCAGATAAATCAAACCTGAGCTGTCTTAGTTTTTCCCGATCGTCTTCCAGTATTTTTTGAAGCTCTTCCTTGCCTTTTGTTTTCAATTCTTTGATCTTCATAAACCGTAAGGTGAAGATGAGATTTATCTCATCGACTGTTTATCTTTTTACGAATTTAGTTTTGACGGATATTTTATCCGCTGCCTTTTCGAGAGCCTCCCGGGCTGTTTCTTCTTTTATGCCGTCCAGCTCAAAAATGACTCTGCCCGGCTTCATCGAAAAAGCATAATGGTCCACGTTTCCCTTGCCTCCGCCCATCGGAACTTCTATTCCTTTTCTGGTTATGGGTTTGTCCGGAAAAATTCTTATCCAAAGCTTTCCTCCTTTCTTGAGATATCTGAGAATCGCTCTTCTGGCTGCTTCCAGCTGTCTGGCAGCGACCCAGCGGGTTCCCCAGGCGACCAAGCCGAAAGAACCGAAAGCGAGTTTGGTTCCCCGTGATTCCAATCCTCTGGCTCTTCCTTTGCGCCATTTCCTGTGTTTTACTTTTTTCGGCATCAAAATCGACATATTTTTTACTCGAATTTCTCGCCCTTGTAAATCCAGACTTTTATTCCGACCACTCCATAAGTACAATAAGCGCGATCTTCGGCGAAGTCAATGTCGGCTCTTATGGTCTGGCGGGGCAAATTTCCCTTTTTCAGCCATTCTCTCCTGGCGATTTCCGCTCCGTCCAGCCTGCCCGACACTTCAACCCGCGCACCCTTCACCTGCCTTGAACTCATGATTTTTTCCAGAATCTGCTTGAGGACCCTTCTGAAAGGAATTCTTCTTTCGATCTGCTGGGCGATCCATTGGGCGGACAGGGCGGCCGAAGCCCAAACGTCTTTGACTTCCTTAATCTCTATTTTCACTTCTTTCTTGGCCGCTTTTCTCATAATTTTATTCTCCAGATCCCTTCTCAGCTCCTCTATGCCGCTGCCTCCCCTGCCGATAATCAAACCGGGTCTGGCGCTGGAAATAATGATGTTGACTTTCCCGGGGAATCTTTCGATTTCGATTTTCTCCAGTCCCAGCCTGCCGATTTTCTTTGAAAGCGCTTCCCTGATCTTAAAATCTTCCTCCAGATATTGGGGAATTTTCTTTTTATCCAGCCAGCGCGAACTCCAGTCGCTTAAATTTTTTAATCTGTATGATTTTGGATGAACGCTATGTCCCATGGTATTATCCTACCGGTTTACGTCTGATGAATATTCTTCTGAAACCTTTTTCCGTTTTCGGTTTTCTGGTTTCGAGTTCCGGCTTAAATTTAGGTTTTTCTTTGACAGCCTTTTCTTCAATTTTTTCTTCAACCTTTTCTTCTTTGACGATTTCTGTCGTTTTGGCTTTTTTGGCTTTTTTCTTCTCCTTTACCTTTGATTCGAGAACGAGAACGATGTGGGAGGTTTTTTTCTGAATTTCGTAAGCCTGTCCCCGCGCTCTCGGACGCCATCTTTTCAGCTTCGGACCCTCGTTAACCATGATTTTGGATATGTATAAATTGGCCGGTTCCAATTGCAAATTGTTTTTTGCCGAGGCAATCGCCGATTTTAAAAGTTTTACCAGGGGAAGTGCCGATTTATTGGGAATAAAAGACAAAAGCGTCTCAGCTTCCTCAACCGATTTTCCCCTGATCAAATCGGCAATAAGTCTCACTTTCCGCGGCGCTATTCTCAGATAATTTAATTTAACATTGACCGGCATAGTTTATTTTTTCTGTTCTTTTTTCTCTTCTGGTTTCTCGGCCACTGCGCCAACCTGGGCAGCTTCTTTCTCCGACGCTTTTGCTTCCAATTCTCTCTGCATCCTTCCGCCGTGGCGGGAGAATTTGGTGCCTGAAGCAAATTCGCCGAGTCGGTGTCCCACCATGACTTCGGTTATTTGGACGCTGACGAATTCTTTTCCGTTATGGACGCCGAAAGTAAAGCCGATCATTTCGGGCGTAATGGTGCAGGCTCTCCGCCAGGTCTTAATGACCTGTCCTCCAGGCTTTAAATTCTTGATTTTCTCCAATAATTTTTCGTCCACATAGGGACCTTTCTTAAGCGATCTCGTCATGTTTGTTTTTTATTTTTTACTTTTTTTACTGCGTCTTTGAAGTATGAATTTACTTGTCCACTTCTTCCTTTTTCTGGTTTTAACTCCCAAAGCATGCTTCCCCCAGGGAGTTTTTGGATATTTCAAACCGATGGGCGTTTTTCCCTCGCCGCCGCCGTGGGGATGGTCCGGCGGATTCATGGCTGTTCCCCTGACCGTCGGCCTCTTGCCCTTGCGTCTGACCGTTCCCGCCTTTCCTATGACGATGAATTTATGCTCGGGAAAAGAAACCTGGCCGATCGAAGCGTAGCATTCCCCGGAAACCTTTTTCGTCTCGGAAGAAGGAAAAACCAAATGAGTGAATTTTCCCTCCTGGGCTATCACCCTGGCAGAAGAACCGGCTCCCCTCACCAATTTTCCGCCCCTGCCCGGTTCCGTCTCAATATTGAAAATCTGGGTTCCCACCGGAATGTTTTTAAGTTTTATTCTGTTGCCGATTTTGACTTCGGCGTTTTCAGCGCAAAGTATTTCGTCCCCGACTTTCAATCCGTGGGGACAAATTTGATATCTTTTTTCCCCGTCCTGGTGTTGCAAAAGACAAATGAAAGAAGTTCTGTAAGGATCGTATTCGATGGAAACCACTTTGGCGGGAACGTTTACTTTATCCTGGCCGAAATCAATGATTCTGTAAAGTTTCTTCACTCCGCCGCCGCCCTTATGACGAACGGTGATGGTCCCCTGCAAACCTCTCCCCGCCCTTTTTTTAAGGGGAATGAGCAGTCTCTTTTCCGGTCCTTTTTTGTTTAATAGATTCTTATAACCTTCCATTGATTCTGAGCTCTGTTAAAATTATCTGGGCAGCACTTCTATCTTCTGCCCTTCTTTTACCCTGACGATGGCTTTTTTATACCACGCTTTCACTCCCTTGGTCTTGCCCAATCTTCTTTTCTTCTCGGGAACGTTAATGATCCTCACCGAAACAACGTCAACGCCGTAGGTGCCTT
>JAQUAA010000013.1:0-9833 GCA_028687495.1 Minisyncoccota bacterium
AAGATGGTTTTGGATTACTACGGCGTTTCAGATTCCGAAGCCGAAATTGCCAGGCTGGCCGGCGCCTCCAAAGAAAAAGGGGTTCCGGCTGAAGGATTGATCAGGGCGGCCAAACACTTCGGTTTTAAGGCCTTTTCCAAAAAGAACAGCACCTTTGGAGATATCAGGGGTTTCATCAGAAAGAAGATGCCGGTTATCGTTGATTGGTTTATGGAAGACGAAGGGCACTATTCAGTGGCGGTGGACATCGATAAAAAGAGCATCGTTCTGATAGATCCCAGCCTGAAGGGGAGAAGAAAGGTGCCTCTGGATAAATTTTTGAGGATTTGGTTTGATTTTCCAGGTAAATTTCTCCGAAAAAGAGAGGATTTGATTCTGAGACTGATATTGGTCGTTACTCCTTAGGATATTGACAGAGATTATTTTTTAAGGTATTATTGGGTTTATGGAGAGGATCCAACGGGGCTAGTCTCTCAACGGCCTCTCTTAAAACGGGCGACAATAAAGCATAGGGGGAAGTCTCAGGATTTCCCTTTAAGCATAAAGGAGCCCAAGATAATGTCAGACCAACCAAAACCGTCTGCATTACCAGAAGAACCAAAACCTGGTAACTAAGACAAAAGGCGCCATTGGGCGCCCTTTTGTTTCCATTTTGATGTCAAAGAGTATAATGGAAAGAAGATATGTTGGACTATCTCATTTTAGGAGCAATTCAGGGTATTTTCGAATGGATTCCCGTCTCGAGCGAAGGAGTGGTGGCTCTCGTCAGCCAGTTTCTGGTAAGAACAGTCAATCCCTTGGAAGTGGCTTTGTTTTTGCATCTGGGAACGCTTTTAGCCGTTTTAATCTACTTTAGACAGGACTGGCTGGAAGTCATGACTTTTAAAAACAAAGGCCTTTTTGGTTTTTTGGTTGTTGCCACGGCAATTTCCGGCATCATCGGATTTTTTCTTTATAAGTTAGTCGAAAACATGGCCGTGGGTAGCACCCTTTTAATTTTGACCGGTTTTGGTCTTTTGGCTACCGCTTATTTCCATAAAACCCAAAAAACGTTTGATTTCAGTTTTAAGAAACTGGCAGTGTTGTCAGGAATACTGCAGGGATTGTCGGTAATTCCTGGTTTATCAAGATCCGGAGCCACGATCTTCGGGTTGAGTTTAGGCAAATTGAGTCCTGGGGAAATACTCAAAATTTCATATATGATGTCAGCTCCTGCCGTCTTTTTCATGGTCATATATCTTTTTTGGCAGAATCCGGTTTTGTTTATCCAGGCCTGGCCAGCACTGATTTCCAGCTTTTTAGTAGGCATCCTGAGTTTAAGAGTTTTGCTAAAGGTCGCTTATAAGATAAACTTTTTCAAATTTGCCCTGATTTTTGCCATCCTTTGCTTTTTGGGAGCAGGAATAAATTTTATTTTATGAAAATTAGGGAAAGTAAAAATTTAAAATACGATAAACTTCCCTGGTTCGGGCCCATTGAAGGATACGAAAGATTGGACCCAAAAGATTGCCTCTTGGAAAATTTCACCAGAGTGGACGACAAGATTGACCTGCGTTTCAAAAACGGAAGCCAGGCCATGATTAAAGCGATAAACATTGAAGGCGGAAAAGAAATAGATATAATAGAAGAGAACCTGAAAGATTTTGTGGGCAGATGCTACGAGGATATTTTAAGCACTGATTTCTAAAACTAAAATACAACCTAATGAGAAAAATTTTTCCCATCACTTTTTTAGTAATTTTATTGTTAGGCAGCTTTGGTTTTGCCTCAGCTCAGGAAAATAAGATTGAGGTTAATTTTTTTTACAGCCAGACCTGTCCTCACTGTGCGGCGGAAAAGGAATTCCTTAGTAATTTACAGGAAGGATATCCGCAGGTTGAAATAAAACAGTACGAGGTGATTTACGATCAGGACAATCAGAAAATTCTGAAAGATTTTTACGAAAGATACAAGGTTCCCGAGAACGACCAGGGCTGGGTGCCGGTGACTTTCACCCCGACAAAATATTTCATCGGGTTTAACGATGACATCGGCAAACAGATAGAGAATTGCCTGGCAGAATGCATTAACGGCGGGGCGGGGACGACACAACAGGAAATTCAAATCCCCATTATCGGCAAAATAGACGTTTCAAAGGTTTCCCTGCCCTTATTGACCATGATCCTAGGGACTTTGGACGGCTTCAACCCCTGCGCCATGTGGGTTTTGGTCATTCTGGTTTCCCTTTTGCTTACCCTGAAATCAAGGAAAAAGATAGCTTTAGTGGGGGGAACCTTCATCTTCGCCGAGGGATTTTTGTATTTTCTTTTCATGACGGCCTGGCTTAACGCTTTTCTGGCGATGAAATACGTTTTCTGGATAAGGATTCTCATCGGCGTTTTCGGAATCGTTTTCGGAATCCTGAGGATAAAGGATTTCGTTCTTTGGAAACCGGGAGTTTGCAAAGTGGTGGACCATTCCAAATCGGAGGAAAAATTGTTGGAAAGGATGAAAAACGTTCTGAAACCGGCCGCCGTTCCCACGACGATTCTGGGAGTGATCGCCTTGGCTTTCAGCGTCAATCTGGTTGAATTTTTCTGTTCAGCCGGATTTCCGACCCTCTACACCCAGATTCTGGCGCTTCAGGACGTGGGGAGGCTGCAGTATTATCTTTATCTGATTTTTTACAATTTCTTTTACATGCTCGACGATTTCGTCGTCTTCGGTTTTGCTTTCGTCACCCTGAACAGATTCGGCTTTTCCGACAAGTACAACCGGTATTCAACTTTGGTTGCCGGTTTGCTGATTTTAATTTTAGGACTGTTGCTGATTTTCAAACCGAACCTCTTAATGTTCGTTTAGAAATCTAAGAAATAAATTCCTTTTCCATTTCCAATAAATGAAAATTGAAAACAAAACAATTGAATTTCAGACGAAAGCCGGATTGGATTTCATTGACCTGACCGATGACGTCGAAAAATTCATAAAAGATAGCCAAATTAAAAACGGAATCGTTAACGTTCAGATTCTTCACACTTCGGCGGCATTGATCGTCAACGAAAACGAACCTCTGCTGATTGAAGATTTCAAAAACAATCTCAGACAAACCGCGGCGAAAAATTTGAAGTATCTGCATGACGATCTTCAAAAAAGAACGGTGAATCTTTGCCCCCGAGAGTGCATCAACGGCCATTCGCATTGCCAGGCCATCCATCTTTTGGTGAATGCAACTTTAAATTTAATAAACAATGAGTTACAATTGGGCACATGGCAGAGAATTTTTTTGGTTGAACTCGACCGGCCAAGAAAAAGAAAGGTCCAAATACAAATTTTAGGAGATTAAAAGAAAAATGCCAAAATACAAAGTGAACAAGGAAAAATGCATCGGTTGCGGGCTTTGCGTGACCGAATGTCCGGAGGGAAGCGAGCTGGGCGGGGACGGAAAAGCGGAAATTATTGACTCGGAAAAGGTGGAAAAGTGCGGCGGAGAAAAAATTTGTCCCTACGGCGCCATTGAAAAGGAGTAAATTGTCCCTTGTGGATAACCTAATATTTTAAGAGAGGTTGACAGGTTTGACCTCTCTTTCGTTTCGGGATAAAATGTAATAATCTTTACTTTTTTCTTTCAAAATGACAGAAAACAAAATCACAAAAATTCAAAAAAGGGATGGGACAATCGTTGATTTTGACCAAACCAAAATTACCAATGCTATTTTGAAAGCCATCACCGCCACCGGGCAGGGTGACGGCATTCGTTCCAAGAAACTTTCCGACAAAGTAGTCCAACTTCTGAACAGAAGATTCAAGAAAGACGAAATTCCTCAGGTTGAACAGATCCAAGACATTGTTGAAGAGGTTCTGGTTCTGGAAGATTTGGTTGAAACCGCCAAGGCCTACATTCTTTACCGTGAACAGAGAAGAAGAATCAGGGAAGCGGTGACGATTTCCGAGGAGGCGGTCGATAAAATGGATCAGTATCTCGGAAGACTGGATTGGGAAGTCCAGGAAAACGCCAACATGGCTTTTTCCCTGCAGGGATTGAATCATTACGGCGTTTCCTACATCATTAAAAAATATTGGCTGAATAAAATTTATCCAAAGGAAATCAGGGAAGCCAACGAATCGGGAGATTTCCATCTGCATAACTTGGATACCTTGGGTCCCTACTGCGCCGGTTGGGATCTTTATGATTTATTGCTGAAGGGTTTTGGCGGAGTGCCGGGAAAAGTTGAAACGAAACCCGCCAAGCATTTCCGGGCGATTCTGGGACAGGCGGTTAATTTTCTTTATACCCTTCAAGGTGAAGTGGCGGGTGCCGTCGCTTTTTCAAACTTCGATACACTGTTGGCGCCTTTCATCCGTTATGACAATTTAAACTATCAGCAAGTGAAACAGGCGCTGCAGGAATTCATGTTCAACATGTCCGTGCCCACCAGAGTCGGTTTCCAGAATCCTTTCAGCAACATCACCCTGGATTTGAAACCCAGTCCGGTTTTCGCCAAGCAGCCGGTGATCATCGGCGGCAAACCCCAACAGGAGACCTACGGAGAGTTCGAAGAAGAGATGAAGGTTTTCAACAAAGCACTTTACGAAGTGATGGTCGAGGGAGACGCCAAGCAGCGCGTTTTCACTTTTCCGATTCCCACCATCAACATCACCAAGGATTTTCCGTGGGATGATCCCAATTTCGATCATATTTTTGAAGCTTCGGCCAAATACGGCATCAATTATTTCGCCAATTATATCAGTTCGGACATGAACCCGGATGACGTGAGAAGCATGTGCTGCAGGTTGAGACTCGACTTAAAAGACCTTTATAATAGGGGAGGAGGCGGACTTTTCGGATCAGGCAGCAAAACCGGCAGCATCGGAGTGGTCACGATAAATCTGCCCCGCATCGGTCATATTTCCAAAACCAAAAAGGACTTTTTCGAGAGATTGGGCAAATTAATGGACTTATCCAAGGAAAGCCTGGAAATCAAAAGAAAAACAATTGAAAGTTTCATTTCCAAAGGTTTATATCCCTATTCAAGATTTTATTTGCAGGACATCAAGAAGGCGAGAGGCGGCTATTATGCCAATCACTTTGCCACGATAGGCCTTGTCGGCATGAATGAGGCCCTGCTGAATTTCCTCGGAGAAAACATCGCTTCAAAACGGGGAAGGATTTTTGCCTTGGAAGTCATGGACTTCATGAGGAAGAAACTGGTTAAATACCAGGAAGAAACCGGCAATATTTATAATTTGGAAGCGACGCCGGCCGAATCAACCGCTTACCGCTTGGCTCTTCATGACAAGGAGTTGTATCCCGACATTATCGCGGCCGGAACCAAAAAAGTTCCTTATTACACCAACTCCACCCAATTGCCGGTAAATTACACCAATGATCTTTTTGAAGCCCTGAAACTTCAGGATGAAATTCAGGTAAAATATAACGGGGGCACCGTTCTGCACTTATTTTCAGGGGAAAGAATTTCCGACACGCAGACGGTCAAAAGTTTAATTAAAAAGATTTTTGAGAATTTCCGTTTGCCTTACATAACCTTCACTCCCACTTTTTCAATTTGTCCGGTTCACGGCTACATTGCCGGAGAGCATTTTTATTGTCCCCAGTGCACGATAAAACAGCCGTGCGAAGTCTATTCCAGAATCGTCGGTTACCTGAGACCGGTTCAGCAGTGGAACGAAGGCAAACAGGAAGAATTCAAAGACAGAAAGGAATTCAAGATTAAAAAACCGGAATTAGTCAAAACATGATTGAAATTGGGGGAATACAAAAAACAACTCTGATTGATTATCCGGGCCGCATTGCGGCCACTATTTTTCTTATCGGCTGTAATTTCCGTTGTCCTTTCTGTTATTCGGCCGAGTTGGTGCTGCCGGAGAAAATCAAGTTGCAGCCCAGGATTTCCGAGAAAGAATTTTTTGATTTCCTCGGAGAAAGAAAGGGATTGCTCGAAGGAATAGTCATCTGCGGCGGAGAACCGACCATTCACAAAGAATTGCCTGATTTCATAAAAAAAATCAAAGAATCGGGGTTTCTCGTAAAGCTAGATACCAATGGCAGCAATCCCCGCATGCTCAGAGAATTGATGGACAAAAAGTTAATCGATTACGTGGCCATGGACATCAAGACGTGCAGAGAAAAATACGACAAAGCTACGGGAGTTAGGGTCAAGATCAGTGACATAGAAGAAAGCATAGGAATGTTAAAGGAAGGCAGAACAGATTACGAGTTCAGAACAACGGTGGTGCCGACGGTTCATTCGAAAGAAGACATTCTGAGAATTGCCGAATGGATTGGCCCGGCTAAAAAATATTATCTTCAGTCTTTCAGGCCGGAAAAAACCATCGATCCCAAATTTGAAAACGTAAAACCGTATCCCAAAGAGTTCCTTTTGGAGATAAAAAAAGAAATTTCTAAATTTTTTGACATTTGTGACGTAAGAAGTTGAAATTTTATGGGTATTGACTTAAAATTATGCTTAAATTAAGCTAGATTAAGCTGTGTAAAACCTTAAAGGTCGGTTTTGAAAAATTAATTTTAAAAGTTTTTAAATACCATGGAAGGTTACTGCGTAAAATGCAAAGCAAAAAGAGAAATATCAAACGCCAAGGAAGTTGCCATGAAAGGAAAGGGCGGAGTTAAGAGAAGGGCAATGACCGGAACTTGTCCCAAGTGCGGAACCAAGATGTTCAGAATCATGGGAAAGGCGTAAGGCGCTGAAGATTTTCTAAAGTCTTGAGTCACTCCTCACCAATATTTTGGTGAGGAGTTTCTTTTTGGTAAGATGGAAAAATGCCGGTTGGAAGAAATAAAACCGTTTTCGGAGCAATCATCCTTCTTCTTGTTTTCAATATCTTGAGTTGGCGGGTACTTTATGATTTTTACCAGCATGAATTTCTGGAGGTCAATTTTTTTGACGTCGGACAGGGAGACGCCATATTTATTGAAACTCCGCAGCAACACCAGATTTTGATCGATGGGGGACCCGGTGCCGTTATTCTGGAAAGACTGAGCAGGGTCATGCCTTTCTGGGACAGGACGATCGATTTAGTTATCCTTACTCATCCGGAAAGCGATCATTTGAGGGGGCTCTTGGAGGTTCTGAAGAATTATAAGGTTGAAAATGTTTTATGGACGGGAATCGTCAGAGACACGGCAGAATACGGGGAATGGCAGGATTTGATCGAAAAGGAAGGAGCCAACATTTTCATTGCCAAAGCCGGTGAAAAAATAATTTCAGGCAGCACGACTTTGAAGATACTGCATCCTTTAGATGCTTTAGAGGGGAAAGAGATAAAAGATTCGAATGATACTTCTGTCGTTGTCAGATTGGTTTTCGGCGGAAATTCTTTTCTGTTCTTGGGTGACGTTTATAAAGCAAACGAAAGGGAGATGGCGGAGGGAGAAATAAATTATGACGTTTTAAAGATCGCTCATAACGGCAGCAAAACATCAACCGATCCGGAATTCATCAAAAGAGTCAGGCCTAAAGTGGCCGTGATTTCCGTGGGGAAAGACAACAAATACGGTCACCCGCATCAGGAAACCTTGGATACTTTGGGAAAATATGGTATAGATATTTTGAGAACAGACATAAATGGTAATATTAAAATAATTTCCAATGGAAACAATTATGGAATTTCCACTGTCCAAAACTAAAACCGGCTCAAATTTAAGATTCGACCTGAATAATCCCAAGGAAAGGGAAAAATATTTTTATTTGAAAGCGGGGAGAGAAATCAAAAAATTAAGGCAGTATTTCAAAAAGGGGAACACTTTCGTCGCTTATTTGTTGGGAAAAAAGAATTCAGGAAAAGGAACTTATTCCAAAATGTTCGCCGAAATAATCGATCCCGGAAAAATCGAACATTTTTCAATCGGCGACATGATAAGATCAATCGATAAAGAGCTTCAGGACAAAAAAAAGAAGAAAGAACTCATTGATTTCCTGAGAAAAAATTATCGCGGTTGGCATTCGGTCGATAAATTGATTTCAGCCCTGGAGCATAGAAGCACCAAAACCCTCTTGCCCACCGAATTAATTCTGGTCTTGGTGAAAAGGGAAATCGCCAAAAGGAAAAAGAAAACGCTTTTCATCGACGGCTTTCCGAGAGATCTGGACCAGATTTCCTATTCTTTGTTTTTCAGGGATTTGATCGGCTACAGGGACGACCCCGACATTTTTGTCCTGATTGACGTTCCGGAAAAAGTGATTGATGAAAGGATAAAATCAAGGGTGGTCTGTCCTCTCTGCCAGACGTCCCGCAACCTGAAACTCCTGCCGACTTCCAAAGTAGGATACGATCGGAAAAAGAGAGAATTTTATTTGCTTTGCGACAATCCCAAATGTCGGGAGATAAAACTCATGCCCAAGGAGGGTGATTCTCTCGGAATAAAGCCGATCAAAGACAGATTGAAGAAAGACGGAAAATTGATAGCCGAAGCTTTTGCCCTTCAGGGGATTCCCAAAGTTCTTTTGAGAAACTCGGTACCCAAAAACCTGGCCGAGGATTACGTTGATGATTATGAAATTACGCCGGAATATTATTATGAATTTGGAGAGAAAAACAAGAAGGTGCAGGTAAAAGAAAGACCCTGGGTGGCCAGGGACGATGAGGGAAAACCCTCCTACAGTTTATTGCCGCCGCCAGTCGTCGTTTCTCTGATCAGACAGGTGGCAAAAGTTTTGAATCTCTAATTTGACACGAGTTTTTGCAAAGAGGTATAATGAAGTTGGCTCCACCTTTGCTAGTTAGTTCTGGTACAAAAGTTCTTAAAGGGAGTCGGATATGATTCCTGCTCCGTGGAGCAGGACTGCGATTCCCACGTGGAATTTTTTCCGAGAACAACTTTCTAGGAGGCGGAGCCACCAAAGACCCTGAATTCATTTAAGGGTTTTTTGTTTTTTTTTAGAATGTCGGGGTGTGGGGAATTGAACCCCAGTTACTACCACCCCAAGGTAGCGTACTGCCGTTATACTACACCCCGTTTTTTATTTCTTTTTGTTTTTGGCAAGAGTTCTGATGCATTTGGTGCAGGCCTTGACTCTTTTACCCGAAGCCAATCTTACCCATTGTAAATTGGGTAATTTTCTTCTTTTGGAGGTAGGGTTGAACTTACCGCGGAGTTTTTTCAGCCGCCAGACCATCTGAGACGATTTGCCGCAAATTGTGCATTGGTTTGACATATAGATAGATGATAAACGTTTTTGAAAAAATTATCAAGATACAGTATAATGATAGACATAATGATTACCGTTTTTACTTTAATCGTTTTGTTTCTTTCGATCGTCATTCACGAGCTGGCGCACGGCAGCATGGCTTTGCATTTGGGTGACCAGACGGCAAAAGATGCGGGGCGCCTGACCTTGAATCCTCTGAAACATATTGATCCTGTCGGCACGATTCTCTTTCCTTTGATTTTGCTGGTGGTCACTCTGGGCAAGGGTCCGATTTTGGGCTGGGCCAAACCCGTACCGATTAATCCTTTAAATTTCCGCGACCAGAAATGGGGCACCTTGAAAGTGGCCGCGGCCGGCCCCTGCACCAATCTTTTAATCGCGATTATTTTCGGTCTGCTTATAAGATTCTTCAATCTGCCTTCGAGCTATTTGATGTTGTTCAGCATCATCGCACTGTATAATTTTGCCTGGGCGATTTTTAATTTGATTCCCATTCCGCCGGCTGACGGTTCCCACATTGTTTTTGCTCTTTTGGGAGAACGCTTTTCCAGTGCTAAATTTTTCCTTCAGCAGTACGGTTTTTTTATCCTCATTTTCTTCCTTTTCTTCGGCGGTTTAAACCTGGTTTTCTTCGGGGCCAATTTGCTTTTTTATTTCACCACCGGC
>JAQUAA010000013.1:9933-15576 GCA_028687495.1 Minisyncoccota bacterium
GGTATGATAAATTATAATTTGTTTATTCAAGAATAATATGCCGACCATCCATCAATTAATTAAAAAGGGGAGAAAGAAAACCAAAAAGCGAACCAAATCGCCGGCTTTGACGTTCGGTTTTAATGTCAAGAAAAACAGACCGAAAGAATATTTTTCTCCTTTCAAAAGAGGAATTTGTTTGAAAGTTTTTACCACGACTCCCAAAAAACCTAATTCGGCTTTGAGAAAAGTGGCGAGGGTGAAACTTACCAACGGCATGGAAGTGACCGCTTATATTCCCGGAGAGGGCCATAATTTGCAGGAGCACTCCGTGGTTGTCATCAGGGGAGGAAGGGTCAAGGACTTGCCGGGCGTAAGATATCACATCATCAGAGGAATGCTGGATGCTGCCGGAGTTGAAGGCAGGAAGAAACAAAGGTCAAGTTACGGCGCCAAAAGGGAAGAAAGTAAAGCCAAATAAAACATGGCCAGAAGAAACAGAAAACAAAAAAAAGAAATTTTGCCCGATCCCATTTACAACAACGTTGAAGTGGCGAGATTCATCACGCAGATTATGAGGTGCGGGAAGAAAACCATTGCCAGAAAAATCGTTTACGGAGCCCTTGATATCATTAAAGAAAAAACAAAAAAAGAACCTTTGGAAGTTTTTCAAAAAGCAATCGAAAACACCACTCCTTTATTGGAGATAAAACCGAAAAGAGTCGGAGGAGCGACTTATCAGGTGCCGAGGGAAGTAAGGGCCGACAGGGGAACGGCTTTGTCCATGCGCTGGATAATTCAGGTGGCCAAATCGAAAAAAGGAAAACCGATGAGGGAAAAATTGGCGGAAGAAATTATTTTAGCTTCCAATAAAGAAGGATCGGCCGTGAAGAAAAAAGAAGATACTCACCGCATGGCGGAAGCCAACAGGGCCTTCGCTCACTTTGCTTGGTAATTTATTCTCAGATGCCCAGAAAATATCCAGTTGAAAAATATAGAAACATAGGTATCATCGCTCATATTTCAGCAGGTAAAACAACGACAACTACCTGCATTTTGTATTACACGGGTAAAACTTATAAGATCGGAACTTTGGAAAAGGGAACCACGGTCATGGACTGGATGGTTCAGTCGCAGGAAAGAGCCATGACGATCATGGCTGCGGCCACCACCTGCTATTGGAAAATAGGAGAAGGTGGTGAAGACTACCAAATAAACATTATCGACACTCCCGGCCACATTGATTTTACGGCCGAAGTCCAGAGATCCTTGCGGGTCTTGGACGGCGCCGTGGTTGTTTTTGACGGCGGAGCCGGAGTCCAGACGCAATCGGAAACCGTCTGGCGCCAGGCGGATAATTTTTCCGTTCCCAGAATCTGCTTCGTCAATAAAATGGACAAGATGGGAGCCGGATTCGAGGCCAATCTTGAATCAATCAGAAAAAGATTGACCAGAGACGCCTTCCCCGTGCAATTACCCATCGGCCAGGAAAACAGTTTCTCCGGCGTGATTGATTTATTGAAAATGAAAGCCTTGAAATTTGAAGGCACGGAAGGAGAAACGGTCAAAGAAGAAGACATTACAGAGGACTTAAAAGAAAAAGCCAAAGAATGGAGAGATAAATTGGTTGAAAGAATCGCCGCCGAAGACGAAGAACTTCTGGAAAAGTATTTGGCGGGCGAGGATCTACCGATTGAAGAATTGAGAAAGGGTTTGAGAAAGGCGGTGATCAAGTGCAGGATTTTTCCGGTATTTTTCGGTTCGCTTTTCAAAAGAATCGGAGTCCAGCCGATTTTGGACGCCATAATCTATTATTTGCCCAGTCCCATTGATATGCCGGCAATAAAAGGGACCGATCCTAAAACCGGCGAGGAGATCGAAAGAAAACCCTTGGATACGGAACCTTTTGCCGCCCTTTCTTTTAAAATCCAGGCTGACCCCTACGTCGGTACTCTTACCTTTTTCAGGGTTTATTCGGGAACGCTCAAAAGGGGTTCTTATGTTTTGAATACTTTATCCGGCGAAAAAGAAAGAATCGGCAGGTTATTGCGAATGTACGCTGCCCAGAGAGAGGAGGTTGAGGAGGCCTATGCCGGAGATATTTTGGCGACGGTCGGTCTGAAAAACACTTCCACCGGGCATACTTTGTGCGACGAAGCGAATCCGATTGTTCTGGAAAAGATTACTTTCCCCGAGCCCGTCATTGCCGTGAGAATCGAACCCAAGACAAAGGCGGACGAGGAAAAAATGTCTTTTGCCTTGAAAAAACTGGCTGAGGAAGATCCGACATTCACCGTTAAGGGAGATCCGGAAACAGGAGAAACGATCATTGCCGGCATGGGAGAACTGCATCTGGAAATTCTGGTTGACAGGATGAAAAGGGAATTCAAGGTTGAAGGAAACGTCGGCAGACCGCAGGTGGCCTACAAAGAAACGATCAGGGAATCGTCCGAGGCCGAAGGAAAATACATCAGGCAATCCGGAGGCAGAGGGCAGTACGGTCACGTTTGGTTGAGAGTGGAGCCCAAAAACAGGGGAGAAGGGTTTGAGTTTATCAACGAAATCAAAGGAGGCGTCATTCCCCAGGAATATATCCCGGCCGTGGAAAAAGGAATTAAAGAAGCCCTGGATAAAGGAGTGATGGCGGGTTACGAATTGGTTGATTTGTCGGCCACTCTTTACGACGGTTCTTTCCACGAAGTCGATTCTTCGGAATTCGCTTTCAAACTGGCAGGTTCCATCGCTCTCCAGGAAGCGGTAAAAAGAGCAAAGCCGGTAATCTTGGAGCCCATTATGAAACTGGAAGTTATTTGTCCCGCTGAATTTTTCGGAAGCGTCATCGGAGATTTGGCTGCCAGAAGAGGCAAGATTGAAGAGACGGAAGACAGGGGAGACATGAAGATCATAAGAAGTAAGGCTCCTTTGGCCGAGATGTTCGGTTATGCGACCACTTTACGCTCCTTGACACAGGGACGGGGAACCTTTACCATGGAATTTGACCATTACGAAGAGACTCCTCAGAGCATTGCCCAGGAAATCATTGAAGGCAAGAGGAGATAATTATTAACAATTGACAAATTTTTAAGATTGAGTAATATAGTACTACGGGTTTATAAAAACAAAAAAGGGTCAAAATAATAAAATATGTTAAATAATAATTAATCAAAAAAAATATGGCAGAAAAAGCAAAATTCGAAAGGGGGAAACCCCACGTCAATATCGGTACGATCGGCCATGTCGCCCATGGGAAAACTACGCTCACCGCGGCAATCACCCATGTTTTAGGTTTGAAAGGCTTGGCCAAGAAAGAATGGAGCGTTGACGATATCAACGCCGCTCCCGAAGAGAAAGCCAGAGGATTGACCATTACGGTCACTCACCTGGAGTACGAGACCGACAAACGCCATTATGCTCACATCGATTGTCCCGGTCACGCTGATTACGTCAAGAACATGATTACCGGGGCTGCCCAGATGGACGGCGGCATTTTGGTTATCTCGGCTCCTGACGGACCCATGCCTCAGACCAGAGAACACATTCTCTTGGCCAGGCAGGTGGGCCTTCCGGCTTTAGTCGTTTTTCTGAACAAAATCGATCAGGTTGATGATCCTGAAATCGTTAATTTGGTGGAGAGCGAAGTCAGGGAACTGTTAAAGAAATACGGTTTTCCCGGAGACACCATTCCCATCATCAGAGGTTCTGCTTTGAAAGCTTTGGAAGCCAAATCAATTGACGACGAGGCGGCCAAGCCCATCATTGAATTAATGAAGGCGGTTGACGAGTATATTCCCGAACCCACCAGAGAAATCGACAAGCCGTTCTTGATGGCCATCGAAGACGTTTTCTCTATTGCCGGTCGTGGAACGGTTGCCACCGGAAGAATTGAAAGAGGCATAATCCATGCCAACGATGAAGTGGAACTGGTCGGAATAAAACCGACGACCAAGACGACCGCTGTTTCCATCGAAATGTTCAACAAGATTCTGGACGAAGGTCGAGCCGGAGACAATGTCGGTATTCTGTTGAGAGGATCGAAAAAAGAAGACGTGGAAAGAGGCCAGGTTTTAGCCAAACCCGGCACCATTACTCCTCATACCGAATTTGAGGCGGAGGTTTACGTTTTGACCAAGGAAGAAGGCGGCAGACATACTCCTTTCTTCACCGGTTACAAACCCCAGCTTTATTTCAGAACGACTGACGTTACCGGAGAAGTTACCTTGCCCGAGGGCACGGAAATGGTCATGCCCGGCGATACGGTAAATCTGAAAGTTAAATTGTTAGCTCCCATTGCCATGGAAGAAAAACAAAGATTTGCCATCAGAGAAGGCGGCAAAACAGTGGCTTCCGGAGTGGTGACAAAAATAGCCAAGTAAATAGTGAAGATTCTTTAGACGTTGTTCCTTTAAGATGCCAAAAAAGAAGATAATTTCAGGAGAAGAAGAAGTAAAAGCCAAGATTAGGATAAAATTGAGAGCTTTCGATCATAAAGTGATCGACAGCGCCAGCCGTCAGATTATCGAAGTGGCTTTACGTTACGGAGCTGAAGTATTGGGCCCCGTTCCTTTGCCCACGGAGATCAACAAATACACGGTAAACAGGTCCTCTTTTATTCATAAAGATGCGAGAGAGCAGTTTGAGATGAGGGTCCACAAAAGACTGATCGACATCTTGAATCCCAACCAGAAAGTGATTGATGCGTTGATGAATCTGAACCTGCCGGCCGGCGTCGACATCGAAATCAAAATGTAAAGACAGCTACTATTTACAGAGCTTAATTTTTATCTTAAAATTAAAATGTTAAAATCGAAATTATAAAAAATAAATTATTCGAAATAGCCACGCGATTGGAACCGGGCTATTTGCCCGGTTTTAGATTATCCTTATCATGAAATTTATTTTAGGTAAAAAATTGGGCATGTCGCAGATTTTCGACAAAGAAGGAAAGGTTACGCCGGTAACTCTTGTTGAGGCTGGTCCCTGCAAGATTCTGCAGGTAAAGACCAGAGATAAGGATGGTTATGAAGCTTTGCAAGTGGGTTTCGTCGAAAAGAAAAAAAAGATTAAAAAAACGGACAAAGGAAAAGAATTCAGATACATCAAGGAACAAAGGTTGGACGGCAGCGAACAATACAAAGTCGGGGATGAAATAAATGTCGCTATTTTCAACGAAGGAGACAAGGTCAAGATCATCGGAACCTCCAAGGGGAAAGGTTTCCAGGGAGCGGTAAAAAGATGGGGATTCAAGGGAAAACTGTCAAAAACCCACGGAACTAAACACGAGATAAGAACTCTGGGTTCCACCGGTTCTTCAATCCCGGCCAGAGTAATAAAAGGAAGAAAAATGCCAGGACGAATGGGTCAGGACCGCGTGACAATAAACAATTTAAAAATCGTTAAAGTTGATAAAGAGAATAATTTACTGGCTTTAAAAGGCGCCTTGCCGGGTCCCAAAGGCGCTTTAATTGAGATTAAAGGATAATTATGAAAATAGCGGTTTACAATCAAGAGGGAAAAGAACTTAGCCAGGTCTTACTGCCGAAAGACATTTTTGACGTTAAGGCCAACCCGGATCTGATTCATCAGGTAGCTGTTTCCCAGATGGCCAACCGCCGGGAAGTGATCGCCCATACCAAGATGAGGAGCGAGGTTTCGGGCGCAGGCAAG
>JAQUAA010000043.1 GCA_028687495.1 Minisyncoccota bacterium
GTTGGCTCGAAAGAAAGCATTTGGCAACTTTAATTGCCATGACCGAGTCTGCCAAAGCAGTGTCCAGAGACAAGGCAGCCGTGGTAATCGGAGGAGGAATGGGTCGTTCCGAAGAGGTTCAGGAAGCAATTTTAGAATATCTTTCCCAGGTTAAGATTCCGGTGGTGATCGATGCCGATGCGATCCATGCCGTCGCCAAGAGACCGGAAATAATTGCCGGAAGAAATTTTTTAATCACCCCCCATACTTACGAATTCTTCGTATTAACCGGCAAAGAAATTTATCAATTGCCCGATGAAGAAAAAATAAAAGTCGTTGAAGCCGAGGCTCAGAGATTGCAAACGACGATTTTACTCAAAGGAAAATTAGATATTATTTCTAACGGCAAGGAGACGGCCGTAGACAAGGTGGGAACTCCTTATATGACTGTCGGCGGTTGCGGTGATACTTTAGCGGGAATCTGCGGAGCTTTATTGGCCCGGGGAGTAGGTGCTTTTGAAGCCGCTCAGGCTTCAGCCTTTATCAACGGAAAAGCCGGAGAAATCGCCGCCAAGGAATTGGGGGAAGGCATGACAGCCACCGATCTTATTGAAGCAATTCCCGAAGTTCTCCGTTTCTAACTTATGCCTTACGATCTCATCATCGTCGGGGGGGGACCGGCTGGCATCACTGCCGGCATTTACGCCGCCCGCCAGAAACTAAACACTCTTTTGATTACCAAGGCCTTCGGAGGTCAGGTAGCCAGGAAAGCCGTGCCTATTGAGAACTATCCAGGCATGGGAGAGATTTCAAGTTTGGAATTAATTCATAAATTTGAGGAACATTTAAAAAAACAGGAAATTAAAGTTGAATTTGATACCATTTCGAACATTAAGAAAGAGGGAGATTTTTTTTCAGTCATCACCGGTTCGAAAAAAGAATTCCAGTCAAAAACAGTCATTATCGCTTCCGGAGCCGATCCCAGGCCCTTGGAAATTCCAGGCGAGAAAGAATTTATCGGAAAAGGTGTGAGTTATTGCGTTACCTGCGACGGCCCTCTTTTTGCGGGAAAAACAGTCGTGGTTATCGGCGGAGGCAATGCCGGGTTTGAAGCAGCCATATTATTGGCTAATTTAGTAAAAAAAATCTATATTCTAGAATTTTCTCCGAAAGCGAGGGCTGACTCGGAAAATCAGGAAAGGGCCGGAAAAACTGGTAAAGTGGAAGTCGTTACTTCCGCGGCTCTTAAAAGAATCTCGGGAGGAAAATTCGTCAATTCCGTAATTTACCAGGACAATAACACCAAAGAACTTATTACCTTGAAAATTGACGGCGTTTTCGTGGAAATAGGATCGCAGCCGGCAACGTCCTTTGTTAAGGGCTTGGTTGATTTCAGCGAGAGGGATGAAATAAAAATTGATCCCAAAACCATGCAAACGAAAACTCCCGGCCTTTTTGCGGCTGGCGACGTCAGTGATGTGGTTTACAAGCAAATCGTCATTGCGGCCGGAGAAGGGGCGAAGGCGGCTCTTTCTGTTTCCAATTATCTTCAAAAACTGAGCCCCGTAACAACGGAGCGAAAGTAAACATGTCTTTTCCCTTAACAGGCACTGCCTACCTAATATTATTCGTCGCTTTGGGATTTCTGGCTCTTCGGTTTTTTCAGTACTGGCGGAAAAAAAAAGACATTACTTCCAAACTTTTTCTTTTAATCGTTCTTCCTCTCGTGCTTTTTGCCTTAGTCAGGGCAGTCAGCGTTTTGTTCTTTGTCTGGAATCCGAGTGTCTTGAAGGGTTCGATAACGCTGGTGGCTTTTCTTGAAAGTTTATCTGCCGCCGTTGTCGCTTACTTTATAACTTATTCAAGATTTCCCAAAATTTCTCCTTGGCTGGGTTTTACGGTGATTCTTTTTTTTGGCTTTGTCATTACGGCTTTCAGCGCCAACATTCAATACCAGCCAACACTGGAAGAAAAGGGAGTTATTGATTGGGGTTTTCCTTCTGGCGGAGCGAATGCTGTTTATCCGCTTTTAAGATTGATAGTAATTCTCGTGACTTTCATTCCCTTAATCGTCATCCTTTTCCAACAGTTTTTGCGTTCTCAAGACGGTTTTATCAGGAGAAGGACTTTGGGATTAAGTTTGGTGCTTTTTTTGGGAATAATATTAGGATCGATTGATTTCGTTTTCAATAATATTTTGGGGTTGAAAGCGGCCATTTACAGGGATTACACCACCATTGTCATGGGTTTCCTTATTTTTATGATTGTTTTATTTACCCAGAAACCGTCAAATTAACATGTCTTTTTCTTTAACTGGTTTATCTTTCTTGTTTGGGGCTGTTTCCATAGGCATGTTGGCTTTCAGATTTTTCCAATACTGGCAGGAGGAAAAAAACACCACCTCCAAGTTGTTTTTTTGGTTTACCTCAATGTTTCCCATTTTCATGTTATTTGTCGCGATTGGAAGCCTGTTTTTTGCAGACAATGCACAGATTTTGAAACTGACGGTAGTTTTAGCCACTTTTTTCCAGGGAATCGCTTGTTCGATTATTGGATATATGATATTTTACATAAAATTTCCCTCCGTTTCCCCTTGGTGGGGCGCAATTCCGATTTTTCTTTTGAGTATGGTTGCAACCTTTTCTTCACTTTTTCTTTCTTACTCTCCTCATCTTGAACCCGACGGCGGAATAAACTGGGACATACCTTTGTCTTTGGGTATAATAAGATCTATTTTATTTCTCATAACTTTTTTACCTCTAATTCTGATTCTCATTCAGCAAATAAAGAGTTCCAGCGATGCCTTCGTCAGGACGAAAGCATTTGGGCTAAGTATAGTTCTGATATTCGGTATTATAATGGGATTCCTCGATTTTTTTCTGGAAACAGTTCTGGGACTTTCGGCAATAAGTAGTGCGATAGCTTTGATATTTCTCAGCATCATCGTTTTTTTCATGATATTCATTACGCAAAAAGCCCCGAAAAAACAAAAAGACGAAACCTCCACGCCGTCTTCTCCCCAAATATCATGGTAAAAATTTCTCAAATTAAAGCTAGGGAAATTCTGAACTCCAAAAGAGTACCAACAATCGAAGTTGAGCTGGAGACCGACTCGAACAGATGTTTAGCTTCAGTACCCTCGGGAACGTCGAAGGGTATACATGAAGCGTTGGAAGTGGACGTAAAAAAAGCGGTAAAAAAAATAAGGGAAATCATTGCCCCGCAATTAGTAGGGAAGAATCCGGTAAAACAGAAAGAAATAGATAGTTTTCTGATAAAGCTGGATGGAACAAAAAATAAATCTCGTCTCGGTGCCAATGCAATTTTAGCTATCTCAATAGCAGTGTTGAGAGCTGGAGCCAAAGCTCAAAAGCTGCCTTTGTGGAAATGGATTTCAAGATTAGCCGGTACTAAACCATTACTTCCTGCACCATCTGTTTTATTTTTCGAA